>NZ_JBFRBH010000001.1:3789211-3990710 GCF_040932485.1 Gymnodinialimonas sp. 202GB13-11
ACATCGACTCAGCGAAATTGAATTGCCTGTCAAGATGCAGGCTTCCCGCGGTTAGACGGAAAGACCCCGTGCACCTTTACTACAGCTTCAGACTGGCAACAGGACTGGGATGTGCAGGATAGGTGGTAGGCTTTGAAGCAGGAACGCTAGTTTCTGTGGAGCCTCCCTTGAGATACCACCCTTCGCATTCTTGTTGTCTAACCGCGGTCCGTTATCCGGATCCGGGACCCTCTGTGGCGGGTAGTTTGACTGGGGCGGTCGCCTCCTAAAGAGTAACGGAGGCGCGCGAAGGTTGGCTCAGAGCGGTCGGAAATCGCTCGTTGAGTGCAATGGCAGAAGCCAGCCTGACTGCGAGACTGACAAGTCGAGCAGAGTCGAAAGACGGCCATAGTGATCCGGTGGTCCCGCGTGGAAGGGCCATCGCTCAACGGATAAAAGGTACGCCGGGGATAACAGGCTGATGATGCCCAAGAGTCCATATCGACGGCATCGTTTGGCACCTCGATGTCGGCTCATCTCATCCTGGGGCTGGAGCAGGTCCCAAGGGTATGGCTGTTCGCCATTTAAAGAGGTACGTGAGCTGGGTTTAGAACGTCGTGAGACAGTTCGGTCCCTATCTGCCGTGGGTGTAGGATACTTGAGAGGAGTTGCCCCTAGTACGAGAGGACCGGGGTGAACGATCCACTGGTGGACCAGTTGTCGTGCCAACGGCAGTGCTGGGTAGCTATGATCGGAAAGGATAACCGCTGAAGGCATCTAAGCGGGAAGCCCCCCTCAAAACAAGGTATCCCTGAGAACCGAAGTAGACCACTTCGTCGATAGGCCGGAGATGTAAGCGCAGTAATGCGTTCAGTTGACCGGTACTAATTGTTCGATAGGCTTGATTTGATCCAGTGAAAGCCAGGAATGGCTTGATTGGACCACAAGCGTCACACACCAATCATCAGTGTGCGCGACTTGGATGATGTTTCTTTTTTGGTTTGGTGGTCATAGCGAGAGCAAAACACCCGGCTCCATTCCGAACCCGGCCGTTAAGTGCCTTTGCGCCGATGGTACTGCATCTTAAGGTGTGGGAGAGTAGGTCACCGCCAAACCTAATAAGAAACATCACCCGTATCTCTCTAACGATTTCCACCTCAGACGCCTTAACAGACGCCACGAGGTGAAAAATTGGCGCGGGGTGGAGCAGCCCGGTAGCTCGTCAGGCTCATAACCTGAAGGTCGTAGGTTCAAATCCTACCCCCGCAACCAAAACCCATTCATGGAAACGAATTAGCGCAACGGCGCGATCGTGTGTGCGATCCGTACATGCGGCTGTCTGACCCGGGCACACACCTCCTCGCAATCAGCGGCACGGGGCGCGCAAGACGGAGCAATAGATACTTAGATCAGGTCAATAAGGCGAAAACCGCCTCAAGACGTGTGTGACTGGTTTCAATTGCAACTGCCCACTGC
The DNA here is from genome assembly GCF_040932485.1 of Gymnodinialimonas sp. 202GB13-11. Classification (NCBI taxonomy): domain Bacteria; kingdom Pseudomonadati; phylum Pseudomonadota; class Alphaproteobacteria; order Rhodobacterales; family Paracoccaceae; genus Gymnodinialimonas; species Gymnodinialimonas hymeniacidonis. Next base: position 3,790,667 of record NZ_JBFRBH010000001.1, read on the forward strand.
TACCCCAACCCAATGTCACGTTCCGAATTTCACCTGCCCCATTTTCTGCCCTATCTCCTCAACCAAGCGGCTGAGGCGGCAAGTCATGAATTCCAAGCCTATTACCGTGCGCGGTACGGAATGCTTCGCACAGAATGGCGCGTTCTGTTTCACTTGGGCTGCTACGGTGAACTGTCCGCCAAGCGGATCTGTGAGCTAGCGTCTTTGCATAAAACCAAAGTCAGCAGGGCAGTGGCTGCATTGGAAAGCAAACGCTTCCTCGCCCGGACCGAGACCGAAGCGGATCGACGGATTGAGCGTTTGTCGTTAACCGCGAGCGGACGGCAGACCTTCAAAGACTTGTCGGCTGCGGCTGCGCGTTTCGAATCTGAGCTGGTCGAAGGGCTGCCACCGGAAGAGGTCAGATTGCTGCGCTCCGTGTTGCTGAAAATGTCGGGGTTGGACCAAAAGCATCCCTGATTCGCCTGAAAAACTGCGCCAAACTGCGCGCACAAGCCGCTGTGCTCTGTGACCTCCGCACTGGTCTGAAAACCCTTAAAGGCCAATTGATATACGATTGATATACCGCAAGCGCAGGTTATCTGTCTGCATTCTCAGTTCACTTCTCGGATTGCTCTACTCGTGCGCGCTCGTTGAAAACCTTGACGTTGCGGCCAACCCAGCTGCCCACAATTAGGGTTGGACGCGCCCCCCACTTGTTTTTATCGTTTCGGTCAAAAGAAAAAATCCAATGGGAGGATCTTATGACCAAACTGCAGACTCTGCGGCTGACATGTGCCGCCACCGCTCTTGTCGCTGCGGGCGCCGCCTCGGCCGACGAAGTGAATTTCTTGTGCTACCAGAATGGTAATGAATGCGACGTTCTCGGTGAGCTTGCCGCGGCGTTCGAAGCTGAATCCGGCCACACCATCGCGATGGAAGTCGTGGGTTATGAAATCGTCCGCGATCAGTTGGAAAACCAGCTTCAAACGGATGCCGCGCCTGATGTGGCCCGCGTGACGAACCTGGGCGGACTGAACCAATATTACCTCGACCTGACCCCATACGTGGACGCGGACTACATGGAGGCGTCCTATGGCGCAGTTCTGCCGTGGTATCGCGCGCCCGGCGGTGAAGACACGGGCATCTACGGCTGGCCGACCGAGCTGACCGTGACCGGCCCGTATGTGAACGTCACCATGTTCGACGATGCTGGTGTTGAAATGCCTGGCGCGGGCGCGACGTGGGATGATTGGGCCGCGGCCCTTTCCGAGGTTCAGGAAACCCTTGGCATGGACGCCGCGCTTGCGATGGACCGTACCGCGCACCGTTGGGCCGGTCCCGCCTTCTCCTACGGCGCAGCGTTCTTCGATGATGCTGGTGAGCCGATCCTCGTCGACGAAGGCTTCCGCAACTATGCCGAGACCTTCGTGGGCTGGCACGAAAGCGGCCTGATGCCCGCCGATGGCTGGCCCGCCGGCACCGGCACCAACTATCGCAACGCGGCGCCACTGTTCCTTGATGGCTCGGTTGCAATGCACATGTCGGGGTCGTGGATGATCGGCAACTATGCCGAGAACATCACCAACTTCGAATGGCGTGCAGTTCCCGCGCCTTGCGGCCCGGGCGGTTGTGGCGCAATGCCAGGCGGCGCAGGCATCGTGGCGTTTGAGTCCACCGATGTGCCGGAAGCGGCAGCCGCTTGGATCGAGTTCCTCGCCCGTGAGGAGAACGCGGCCACGTTCGCGGCGCAAACCCGCTCGATCACGGCACACCAGGGCCTTCAGGCCTCGGGCGTTGATTATGGTGACACCGACCCGGCGGTTGCCTCGGCACTGTCGACTTTCGCGGCCTCCATCGGTGAAGCGGCCAATTCCACGCCGCAGGCCTTTACCTTCCAGGGCTACTCCAAGAACTTCGTGATTTACGGGGTTGTGCCGGATTACATCACGCAGGTGATCACCGGCGAAATGAGCATGGATGACGCGCTGGCCGCCATCGACGCGGACGTTGCCGCCCAGATCGCCGAGTAAGACGGCTCAGGCGGGGCCATGTGGGACGCGATTTATAACGCTTTCGCAGGCTCCTCCTGGCCTCTGGGCTTTCTGATTTACCTTATCGTTGGGGCGGTCGTTGCCCGCCCCAGCGGATCCTTGGGGTCTCGCGCCATGGCCGTGCTCGGCTGGCCGGTCGAATTGGCGCAGAAGATGCGCGGCCACGGGCCGCTGCCATATGTCTTTCTGCTACCGAACCTCCTTGTCTTCGGAATTTTCACGTTTGCGCCGTTGTTCATCAACGTGGGTTTCAGTGTCACCGAAGGGCAGTCAATCAACTTCGCCGATCGCCCCTATGCGGGGACCGACAACTGGTCGCGCCTGTTGGCAGAGACGCAGATTGATACAGGCCAACCGAACCTTGAAGACGACCAATTCCGTCAAGCGGTTCTGGATACCTCCGTCTTCGTGATCTTTCAGGTTCCGATCATGGTGCTGTTTGCGCTGATCACAGCGCTCGTCCTGAACCGTCCGATCATTGCACGCGGTTTCTGGCGGTCGATCTTCTTCTACCCCGTAATGCTGTCGCCCGTGGTGGTGGGTTTCTTGTGGACCCTGATCCTGAAGCGGCAGGGGGTTTTGTCCCTAACCCTGATGGAATGGGGTTGGATTGATGAACCAATCCAATGGCTGGTCGATCCGGCTTGGACGATGTTCTGGTCCGTCTTCGTGTTCACGTGGGCGCATCTGGGCTTTTACATGCTGATCCTGTTGGCAGGCCTTCAGGCGATCCCGGGTGATCTCTATGAGGCAGCGGAAATGGACGGCGCCTCGCCCTGGCGAGTACTGACCAAGATCACTCTGCCGCTTCTGATGCCGACACTTCTGGTCGTGACCGTCCTGTCGCTCATCAAAGCCTTCCAAGCATTTGAGGAACTCTACGCCATGCAGGTCGGCTGGATTTCCATTGTCGCCTACATCTTCGAAACCGCCGGCCTGCGCGGCAACCCAACGCCCAATGGCCTTGGCATTGCAGCCACGGCTTCGCTGATCATTGCGGGTGCGCTGGCGGTGCTGTCGATCATCCAGATATTCCTCAGCGGACGGAACGCGAGATGAGCGCGGTATGGGAGTTCATGGCCCGCACTCAAGGGCGCAATGGGCGGCTGACTTGGACCGATTGGTTGTCCTACGCGTACCTGATGCTGGGTTTCTTGATCATCCTGCTGCCAGTGCTTTGGCTCGGTCTGAACTCCATCAAGACGCAGTTCCAGATTGAGTCGCAGGATCTGTCGCTTCTGCCAGGTGATTTTGACCGCGTGGCGCGGGCGACTGTGAACGGCCCGGACGGCCGAGAGATTTTCGTGATCGGAGATCTTCCCGGTTGGGTGCTGAACTGGTCCGACCTCAGCGCAGCAGAGCGCGCCGATCAGGATGTGGCCGGGTTCCTGGCCGGGCTGGAGGGCAATGCGCTTTACGCCTTGCGTTCGCACTTGGGCGAGGTTGCGCCCGCGGCCCGCGCCATGATCGCGGAGGAGGGGCTTCCGGAATGGCTCAACCGCTACGGCGCCCTAACCCCTACCGCGCGGGAGGCGTTCGACCTGAACGCGGTGGTCGAGACACTCGACGAGGATCAGCAGCGCCTGCTGCTCGAATATCTCGGCCAACCACCCTATGAGCCCAACCGCATCGTCACCCAGGCCCTTGTGACGGCACCAAACCCGGAGACGGGTGAGGCCATGCAATGGGCTATTCCCAACCCCAACGCGACGTCCGAGTTCTTTCCGGGCCGTGCGGTTGACGGCTCCATCGACGGCGTTGTGCGTTTGCCTGCCGATAGCGTCACGGCCACCCGTACCGTCTCGCCCGCATGGGAAAACTATGCCGAGCCGCTTGCGGGCGATGCCTTTGGCCTGACCATCGACTTCACGACCTGCATCACGAACTCGGTCCTTGTGACGGTTATCGCCACGTTCATCACGCTGCTGATCAACTCCATGGCGGCCTTTGCCCTGTCAAAATACACGTTCCGGGGGCAGACTTTTTTCCTTGTGCTGATCCTGGCGACATTGATGGTGCCGGCCACCATAACGCTTGTGGGAGTGTTCAAGGCCATTGATGCGACCGGCCTGTCAGGCTCGATCTGGGGTGTGATTGTCCCCGGTGCAGCCACGCCTGCGGGCGTCTTCTTGCTGCGCCAGTACATGCTGACGATCCCTGAAGAGCTGCTGGAAGCCGCACGCATGGACAGCGCGTCTGAATGGAAAGTTTTCTGGCGTATTGTGCTGCCGCTGGCCCTTCCGGCCATCGCAGCGCTCGGCATCCTGTCGATCATCTGGCGCTGGAATGACCTGATCATCCCGATGATCGCCATTTCAACGAACACCGAGGCTTATACGATCCAACTCTGCCTGCTGGCCTTCCGGGGGGAACAGGTAAGCCAGGAACATTACCGTCTAGCGATGACGGTGGTGTCGCTGATCCCGACGACCCTCGTGTTCATCTTCCTGCAGAAATACATCACGACCGGTATCGCGAATACCGGCATGAAGTGAGGCCCCAATGGCGCTACTAGAGCTTCGCAACGTTAAGAAATCCTACGGCCCTGTGGACGTGATCCACGGCATCGACATTACGGTTCAATCGGGGGAGTTCTGCGTCTTCGTCGGCCCGTCGGGCTGCGGCAAGTCCACTCTGTTGCGCATGATCGCGGGGCTGGAGAAGATCACGGGTGGCGAAATCGCAATCGATGATGAAGTGCTGAACAACGTCACAGCATCTGAGCGGGGCCTTGCGATGGTGTTCCAAAGCTACGCGCTCTACCCCCACATGTCGGTGCGCGCGAACCTCAGCTTCGGGTTGGAGAACATCTCGACCCCTAAAGCCGAAATTGAGCAGCGGGTGAACGAAGCCGCTCGGATGCTGCAGATCGAAGACTATCTCGACCGAAAACCCGGCCAGCTTTCTGGCGGGCAGCGCCAGCGTGTCGCTATTGGCCGCGCTGTGGTGCGCGAGCCGCGTGTCTTCCTGTTCGATGAGCCGCTATCAAATCTCGATGCCGAACTGCGCGTCGCCACACGCGGTGAGATAAGCGCGTTACACAAACGCCTAGGCAATACGATGGTCTACGTCACCCACGATCAGGTCGAAGCCATGACCATGGCCGACAAGATCGCCGTCCTCCGCGCCGGGCGCCTTGAGCAATTCGGTCCGCCGCTTGAGCTGTTCAACGCCCCCGCCAACCGCTTCGTCGCGGGTTTCATTGGCTCTCCCAAGATGAACTTTGTGAAGGGCACGATGGGCGAGGGCGGCAAGTTCATCTCCGCAGGCGGGGCCGAAGTCCAATTGGATGCAGCCCGTTTCAACACGCGCCCAAATCAGGCGGTCGAGCTCGGCGTCCGCCCCAGCCACACCTCGCCCTCCGATGGCGGCATTCCTTTAAAGGTTCGCGCGGTTGAGCAACTCGGAACCGAAACTTTTGTCTACGGGTCTGTCGACGGGGCCGAAGAATTTGCCATGCAGCTGGCAGGCCAAGTGGGTATCCAGCCAGATACGATACAGCACGTCGCCATCGACGCATCCTCCGCACACCTCTTCGACCTCGATAGCGGTCTGTCCTGCGCAAACTAACTGTGCGATGGGGCGGGTATGAAACACGGCTTGACTCTGTGAGTGGAACGTTCCAGTAATCCAAAATCGGAACGTTCCAATTGTGTCGGAGAAAAGCCATGCGTTGGGGATTGATCGGGGCCAGCACCATCGCTGCCGAGCACATGATCGGCGCGATCCGTGCTTCCGGTGGACAGATTGCAACGGTGATGTCTTCAGATGCCGACCGCGCGGCCAGTTATGCCGCCGCGCATGACATCGACGCAGGCGTGACTGATCTTCATGCGGCGATGGATGGCGTGGCCGCCGTCTACATCTCCACCACAAACGAAAAGCACATGGCGCAGGCGATGGCGGCCATCGAGGCGGGCAAACATGTGCTGTGTGAAAAGCCGCTTGCCATGAGCGTGGCCGATGCCGTGACCATGGTGAAGGCTGCGGATGCGGCGGGTGTCACGTTCGGCACCAATCATCACCTGCGCAATGCGGGCTCCCACCTCGCGATCCGCGAGTTGATCGAGACGGGCCGCATCGGCGATGTCCTGTCAGTCCGCGTTTTCCACGCCGTCCACCTGCCGCCGCACCTGCAAGGCTGGCGCATCGACAACCCAGATGCGGGTGGGGGTGTGATCCCTGATATCACAGTGCACGACGCCGACACGGTGCGGTTTCACTTGGATGAAGACCCGGTTGAGGTCGTCGCGATGAAAACCGCGCGCGGCATGGGGCAGGGAGTGGAAGACAGTGCAATGTCCGTCTGGTCCATGCCCTCGGGCGCGATGGTGCAGACCCACGAAAGCTTCACCCATGCCCATGCTGGCACGGGGATTGAGGTGCATGGCACCGAGGGCTCCATCATCGCGCGCAACGTGATGACGCAGCAGCCCACGGGCGACGTCATGCTACGTTTTGACGGGGGTGAGCAGGCGGTCGAGTATTCCGATCATTCCCTCTATGAGCGGGCCGTAGGCCTGTTCGCCAAGGCCTGCGCGGGCGAAGCTCGCCCCGCTGCCGATGGTGTGGATGGCGTGAAATCACTGGCCGTGGCCGCCGCCGTCAGCGAGGCCGCTGAAAAAGGCCAGCGCGTCACTGTCGACTATGGCGGAATCTGAGATGTCGAAGCTTGTCTCCGCCGCCGAAGCTGTCGCCCGGATAAAGGACAACGCCGTTGTCACTGTCTCAAGCTCTTCGGCGCTCGGTTGCCCGGACGCCGTGCTGGAGGCGCTGGGGGCGCGGTTCGACCAAGAAGGTGCACCGCGCAACCTGACGACGATCCACCCAATTGCGGCGGGTGACATGTATGGCGTGAAGGGCGTGGACCATATCGCCAGGGACGGGCTACTGGCGCGCATTATCGGCGGCTCCTACCCATCCGGCCCCTCCTCTCTGCCCATGCCTGCGATCTGGCAAATGGTCGTCGAAGACCGCGTGGCCGCCTACAACGTGCCGTCCGGTATCCTCTTCGACATGCACCGAGACGTCGCCGCGCGTCGCCCCGGTGTGTTGACACAAGTGGGGTTGGAGACCTTCGTCGACCCGATCCGCGAAGGCTGCGCGATGAACGACAGCGCCGCGAAAGCCCCCATCGTCCAGCGCACGGAATTTGCAGGCGACACCTGGCTGCACTTCCCAAATATCGTGCCGGACGTAGCCATCATTCGTGCCACGACCGCTGACGAAAACGGCAACCTGACCTACGAACATGAGGGCGCCTATCTGGGCGGGCTCGACCAGGCGATTGCCACCCGCAATCATGGCGGGCTTGTCATCGCGCAGGTCAAACGCATGACCGCCGCCGGATCGCTGCGCCCGCATGACGTGCATGTGCCCGGCCACCTTGTCGACCTTATAGTGCTGGCCCCCGACCAGAAGCAAACTACAGAAACGCCGTATGATCCCGCCATAAGTGGAGAGGTCATGCGCCCTTGGTCGTCCTTCAGTCTTGCGGAACACGGCGTTGAAAAAATTATCGCCCGCCGCGCTGCGATGGAATTGCAGACGGGCATGACCGCCAACCTCGGCTTTGGCATTTCGGCTATGGTGCCTCGCATTCTGCTAGAAGAAGGCGCCCATGACGCGGTCACTTGGGCCATTGAACAAGGCGCCGTAGGCGGTATGCCCCTGACCGGTTTCGCATTCGGTTGTGCCTCCAACGCCGACGCATTCGTCCCCTCACCCAATCAGTTCAGTTACTTTCAGGGCGGTGGGTTCGACGTCTCGTTTCTGTCGTTCATGGAGGTCGACGTGGATGGCAACGTCAATGTCTCCAAGCTTGGCAAAAAGCCCTACCTAACCGCCGGGTGCGGCGGCTTTGTCGACATCACGGCGCACGCGAAGAAGATCGTTTTCAGCGGTTATTTTGAAGCGGGCGCTCAGCTGGAACTGAAAGACGATGGCCTCCACGTCGCAAGCCCCGGCAAGTTCACCAAGATGGTTCAGGCCGTGGAGCATGTGACCTTCGCGGGTCGCCGTGCCAAGGCGCGTGGCGCAGACGTGCTCTACATCACCGAACGCTGCGTGATGCGCTTAGGCGAAGACGGTCTTGTCGCCCATGAAGTTATGCCGGGCATCGACCCGCAGCGCGACATCGTCGATGCCTCCGAGGGGCGGGTGTCCGTGGCACAAGACGCCACGACTATGCCGCTCTCCCTCCTGCGCGACACGCCAATGGGGCTTGAGCTATGAGTGCCGTTCACCTCGACATCGAAGGCGAAATCGCCCGTATTCGCCTCGACAATCCGTCGAAGCTCAATGCGCTCACGATGGAAATGTTGGAGCAGCTTGAACAAGCCTGCGCGACACTTGAACGTTCGCCCAATATCCGCGCCGTGATCCTTACGGGTGATGGTGACCGCGCCTTTTGCGCCGGGGCCGACATCAAGGCTTGGGGCGAGCTCAGCCCCACCGACTTCGCCCGCAATTGGGTGCGTGAAGGCCATCGCATCTATGACCGTTTCGCACGGCTATCCATCCCGACCATCGCCGCAATCCACGCTCCCGCAATGGGCGGCGGGTTAGAATTGGCCGCCTGCGCCGATATCCGCGTCATGGCCCCAATGGCGACGCTGGCCTTACCAGAGGCGCAGGTCGGCATCGTGCCCGGCTGGGGAGGGACAAACCGCCTACTTCGCCTGCTGCCGGAACCTGTCGTCAAGGAAATGGCGCTCTTCGGGCGCAAACTGACCGCCGACAAGGCGTGGTCGCTCGGCTTCGTGGCCGAGGTCGCAGAAAACCCGCTGGCCACGGCTGTGGCCATCGCCGAGCAAGCCGCGCAAGCCAGCCCCCGTGCCCATGAGGTCGCTAAATACCAAATCCACGCGGCTGTCGGCGAAGACCGTGCGGCCCTTATCGAGGCCCTGGGCGGCGGCATGATAGGCGCAACCGATGATCGCGCCGAGGGCGTGGCGCGCTTCAAAGACAAACGCAAACCAGTTTTTCCGGGGACGTGAAACATGACCGAGATGACGATTATTCCCGGATCGCCCTTCAAGGCACCTCCACTCTTCGAGGGGCGGCACCTGATTGATGGCGTATGGACGAAAAGCGCCGACGCCGAGCAATCGGCCCGCAAATCCCCGGCGCACGGTGCCTTGGTCAGCACCGCCGCGCTTGGCGGTCGAGCCGACGCCGAAGCCGCCATTGCAGCGGCGCGCAAGACCTTTGACGCGGGGGATTGGGCGTTTTCCAGCGGGGCGTCCCGCGCGAAGATCCTGCTCAAGACCGCCGATCTGATCGAGCGTGATCTTGACCGCATTGCCGCTATGGAAACCCTCGAGTCCGGCAAACCGATTAGCCAGGCGAAGGCCGAGATTGCCGGTGCCGCAGACCTTTGGCGCTATGCCGCCAGCCTCGCCCGGATGATCCACGGTGACAGCCACAACAGCCTTGGTGCCGACATGCTGGGCGTCGTACTGAAGGAACCCATTGGTGTCGTCTCTCTCATCACTCCATGGAACTTCCCGTTCCTCATCATCTCGCAGAAACTGCCATTCGCGCTCGCTGCTGGCTGCACCGCCGTCATCAAGCCCTCCGAACTGACGCCGTCGACCACCTGCATTCTTGGGGAGTTGCTGATCGAAGCCGGTCTGCCAGCTGGTGTTGCCAATATCGTCTTGGGTTTCGGTGATCCGGTGGGGGAGGTCCTATCCACTGATCCCCGCGTCGACATGGTCTCCTTCACCGGCTCCACTGGCGTCGGAAAGCGCATCAGCGCTGCGGCGTCCGGCACCCTCAAGAAGGTCTCGCTCGAACTGGGCGGCAAGAACCCGCAGGTGATCTTCCCCGATGCCGACCTCGATCAGGCCGCCGATGCCATCACCTTCGGCGTCTATTTCAATGCTGGCGAATGCTGCAATTCCGGCAGCCGCATCATTGTGCATGAGGATGTAGCGGAGGCGCTGACCGACAAGGTCGTCGCCCTGTCCCGCAAGGTGCCCTTCGGCGACCCGCTCGATCCCGCCACGCAGGTTGGCGCGATCATCAGTCCGGAGCATATGGCAAAGATTGACGGCTACGTGCAGGATGCTGTGGCGGATGGGGCCAAGATCGCAATCGGTGGCGCGGCCCTCAACGTGGATGGTGCCAGCCCGCAATTCTACCAGCCAACAGTCGTCACAAACCTTCGCCCCGACATGCCCATTGCGCGGGAGGAGGTGTTCGGTCCGGTCCTTTCGGTTCTCACCTTCAAGACTCTCGATGAAGCCCTAAGCCTTTGTAACGACGCAGCCTATGGACTGTCGGCTGGCGTTTGGTCGAAGGACATGTCGACCTGCCTCGATTTCGCGCGCCGCGTGCAGGCGGGCACCGTATGGACGAACACGTGGATGGATGGCTACCCCGAAATGCCCTTCGGCGGCGTCAAGGAAAGTGGGCAGGGGAGGGAGCTTGGGCGCTACGGCCTCGACGAATTCCTCGAAGTGAAAACCGTGCAAATGCGTATCGGTGACACGCGTCAGCCTTGGGTTTCGTCCGAATGATGCAGCCGCTCGAAATCCGGCATCAGGATATGCGACAGGGCGCCGGGGTCCTCGCCCTGCATCCGACGCAGCAGCATTTCTGCCATCTTGCGCCCGGTCTCGCGCAGATCCTCGAACACGGTGTCGATACGTGGCCGGATATTGTCGAAGATGGGCGAGGCGCGTTTGGCAAAGACATCGGCGTCCCGACCCAGAACGGCGTCGCTGTCCGCCATTGCCGACAGCGTGACAAGCGCCGTCACCTCACCCACGCAAACATAGCCATCGGGCGGCGTGTCGCCCGCGCGACTGGCGCGCAGCGCCTCGGCGATGCGGGCAGCGGGGCTGTCGAGCGTCACGCCTTCGACAATCTCATGTTCGACACCAACATTCCGCGCCTCGCTCAAAAAGCCGTAGCGGAGGTGTTGCGTGAAGGTGAACCGATCCTCCGGCAGGATCAGCGACAGCCGAGTGCGCCCCTTGGCGACAAGGCGTTGGACCGCCTGCCGCGCGAAGGCTTCATTGTCGAAATCGACGTAAGGGTGTGGGGCGGTGAACTCCGTCCGGCCATGGCTGACGAAGGGGAAATCGTTTTCCATCAGCAGGCGCACGCGCGGATCGAACGCTTCTGTTCGCGTAAACAGAACGCCATCGGCCAGATGGTTGCGCAGAATGTTGCGAACAGGCGCAAGGCGGTCATCGCCGACGTCATCGGGAACGACGTTGACGGAATATCCTGTGCCTTGCAGCGCCTCTGTGATGCCCGAAAGAAACTCATGAGTGAATCCAAGGAATTCGTGCTCGGTGTTGAGAAGCAGGGTAACAACCTGAGTGCGTCCGGTCCGCAATCTGCGAGCGGCGCGGTCGGGCACATAGCCTGCCAGGGCCGCAGCCTCGGCCACCAGCGCGCGCGTCTTCGCAGCGATTCGCGGATCATCGGCCAATGCGCGGCTGACCGTCGCCACCGAGAAACCCGTCGCCTCCGCAAGGCTGCGCAGCGTCGGCTTGTCCCCGCTTGGCGCGGTCGGCAGGTCGGTTGTTTCGCGGCTCATGGCGAGAGGTCGCCCTTTGGTTGCATCGCGCACTATATTGCGCGAGATTTCAAACGTTTCAATAGCCGTCTTCAGACATGCGATCATTCCGCACTGCAGCAAAACCCAAGCATTTATGCTGTTGTGCAGCGATGCTTGCATGTGAAAGTCTCAATTTCTGGTTGACTTCAACCGGATTTATAACGTTTTAATTCTGTCAGCCCCGGTAAGGGGATTGGTCAATAGGGAGGAAACGACATGACCATGATGAAAAAACTACACCTCGGTGTGGCGGCTCTGGCCATCACGGCAACCGGTGCTGTGGCTCAGGAAGTTGAGGTTCTGCACTGGTGGACGTCGGGTGGCGAAGCGGCCGCTCTGAACGTTTTGCGTGAAGACCTTGCCGGTGGCGGCATCGGCTGGACCGATATGCCCGTTGCCGGTGGTGGCGGCTCCGACGCCATGACCGTCCTGCGCGCCCGCGTCACCGCAGGTGACCCGCCGACCGCCGTTCAGATGCTCGGCTTCGCCATTCAGGACTGGGCCGCCGAAGGTGCGCTGGCTGACCTGAACGCACTCGCAGAAGAGCAGAACTGGAACGAAGTGGTTCCTGAGGCGCTTCAGCGCTTCTCGACCTATGAGGGCAATTGGGTTGCCGCACCCGTGAACGTGCACTCGACCAACTGGGTCTGGGCCAACACCGCGCTCATGGAAGAGCTTGGCATCGAACAGCCCGGCACTTGGGAAGAATTCGTCGCCGCCATGCAGGCCGCTCAGGATGCAGGCTACACGGCACTGGCCCACGGTGGTCAGGCTTGGCAGGACGCCACGGTGTTTGACTCGATGGTGATGGGTGTTGGCGGGCCTGAGTTCTATCAGGCAGCTTTCGTAGACCTCGACCCCGAAGCGCTCGGCAGCGACATGATGGTCGAAGCCTTCGACCGCATGAGCACCCTGCGCGGCTTCGTGGACGACAACTTCTCGGGTCGTGACTGGAACCTGGCCTCGGCCATGGTCATCAACGGCGAAGCTCTGTTCCAGATCATGGGTGATTGGGCGAAGGGTGAATTCGTCAACGCGGGCATGACCGCTGGTGAAGAATTCCAGTGCTTCCGCGTGCCCGGCACCGAAGGCACTGTGACCTTCAACTCCGACCAGTTCGCGATGTTCAACGTGGAAGACGAAGGTGACCAGGCCAGCCAGGTTGCCATGGCCTCCGCCGTGATGAGCCCTGAGTTCCAGATCGCGTTCAACGTGGTCAAAGGTTCCGCGCCTGCACGCACCGACATCGACCCGTCTTCGTTCGACGCTTGCGGTCAGGCTGCTATGGCAGACCTCGCGGCAGCCGGTGAATCCGGTGGCCTCTTCGGCTCCATGGCCCACGGCCACGCCAACCCGCCGTCGATCCAGAACGCGATGTATGACGTGATTACCGCGCACTTCAACGGTGAGTTCGACTCCGCAACTGCGGCTGAAGAAATGGTCACCGCTGTTGAGCTGGCTCAATAATCACTGACCCGGACCGGCCCTTTTGTGGGGCCGGTCCACTCTAATCGACCCACCCGATTTCGAAGGAGAGGCCCCATGGCCGCCACCGATCCCATGTTGGACAGCGGTGCGGATTTCCGCACGCGTCTTCAGGCCTGGTTGCCGAAGATCGTCCTCGCCCCATCCTTCGCCGTGATGGTGATCTTCGTCTACGGTTTCATCGCCTTCACGCTTTATCTTAGCTTCACCGACAGCCGGATGCTTCCCAGCTACGATCTAGTCGGCTGGCAAAACTACGAGCGCCTCTTCCGCGTCCGCCAGTGGGACACAGCGATTATCAACCTCGGCATATTCGCGGGCCTGTATATTGTGATCTCCACGATCATCGGCCTGTTGCTCGCCATCTTCCTCGACCAGAAAATCCGCGGCGAAGGCCTGCTGCGCCCGATTTTCCTCTATCCCATGGCCCTGTCGTTCATTGTGACAGGCACCGCTTGGAAATGGATCCTCGACCCCGCCATCGGGCTAGAGACGACCATGCACCGCTGGGGGTTTGAGAACTTCCAGTTCGACTGGATCAAGGACAGCGACATGGCGATCTACACCATCGTCATCGCCGCCGTCTGGCAATCGTCGGGCTTCGTGATGGCCATGTTCCTTGCGGGCTTGCGCGGGATCGACAACGAAATTCTCAAAGCCGCGCAAATGGACGGCGCGTCGAACTTCCAGATGTATCGCCGCATCATCCTGCCGCAGCTGCGCCCGGCCTTCCTGTCAGCCTTCGTGATCCTCAGCCACCTTGCCATCAAATCCTACGACCTCGTCGTCGCAATGACAGACGGCGGCCCCGGCACGTCCACATGGCTGCCCGCGCTCTTCATGTATGAATACACCTTCACGCGGAATCAGATGGGGATCGGCGCCTCGTCGGCCGTCATCATGCTGATGACCATCGCCGCGATCATGGTCCCCTACCTCTACGCCGAATTGAAGGAGCAGAAGTAATGGCCGTCGCATCATCCGACACCGCGATCCGCTCCTCCAAGGTGACGCGAACGTTCATCTACCTGTTCCTGCTGCTGTTTGCGCTGTTCTACCTGATGCCGCTGGGCATCATGCTGGTGAACTCGCTCAAACCCCTCAGCGAGATCACGGCTGGCGGCATGATCGCCATGCCCAACGAATGGACGATTGAGCCGTGGCTCAGCGCATGGTCCACCGCTCAGATCGGGGTAGAGCCCACGGGCCTGCGCCCCTATTTCATCAACTCCATCGCCATGGCTGTGCCCGCTGTCGCCATCTCCACCGTTGCAGGCGCGCTGAACGGATATGTCCTGACGAAATGGCACTTCCGGGGCGCCACATGGATCTTCGGCCTGCTGCTCTTCTCCTGCTTCATCCCCTTCCAGATCGTCCTGATCCCCATGGCCCGCATCCTCGGCCTGCTGGAAATCGCTGGCACGACCTACGGGTTGATCCTCGTGCACGTCGTCTACGGTATCGGCTTCTCCACGCTCTACTTCCGCAACTACTACGCGGCCTTCCCGACCGAGCTTGTCCGTGCCGCGCAAATCGACGGGGCAGGGTTCTTCCAGATCTTCTGGCGCATCATGCTGCCGTCCTCCGGCCCGATCATCGCGGTCTGCTGCATCTGGCAATTCACCAACATCTGGAATGACTTCCTGTTTGGGGCGTCCTTCGCCTCTGGCGACGCTGCCCCGATGACGGTGGCGCTGAACAACCTGGTGAACTCGTCAACAGGCGAACGCCCGTACAACGTCCACTTCGCTGGCGCCATCATGGCCGCCGCACCAACTCTCCTCGTCTACATCGTGGCCGGTCGATACTTCGTCCGTGGCCTGATGGCAGGGAGTGTAAAGGGATGAGCGAGCGCGTTTTTCTCAAGAAAAACGGCACGAAAAACTCGAGTTTTTCGCATGCCAAGACTGCAACGGAAGGACTCTGACCCATGGGTTTCCTCGACATCAACAACGTCACCAAATCCTACGGCGCGGTGGAGGTCCTGCATAAGGTCGACATCCAGGTGGAGGAGGGCGAATTCCTTGTCCTCGTCGGCCCGTCTGGCTGCGGCAAGTCCACGCTTCTCAACATGATCGCGGGGCTTGAGGGGATTTCCTCGGGCCAGATCGCCATCAAGGACCGCGTCGTAAATGACGTCACGCCGTCCAAGCGCAACATCGCGATGGTGTTCCAATCCTACGCGCTCTACCCGAACATGACCGTGGGCCAAAACATCACCTTCGGACTTGAAATGCAGGGCACGCCCAAGGCCGAGCGCGACAAGGCCATGAAGGAGGTTGCCGAACTCCTCCAGATCGAAAACCTGCTCGACCGCAAGCCCGGGCAACTCTCCGGCGGCCAGCGCCAGCGCGTCGCCATGGGCCGCGCGTTGGTCCGCGACCCTGACGTATTCCTCTTCGATGAGCCGCTGTCTAACCTCGACGCGAAACTGCGCGTCGATATGCGGACCGAGATCAAGAAGCTGCATCAGAAGCTTGGCACCACCATCGTCTACGTCACCCACGACCAGATTGAGGCGATGACGCTGAGTACCCGGATTGCCGTGATGTACGACGGCTACGTCCAGCAACTCGGCACACCGAAAGAGATCTACGACAGCCCCGCCAATCTCTTCGTGGCAACCTTCATGGGCTCGCCCGCAATGAACGTTTTGCCCGCCAAGCTCGTGGAAATGAACGGCGCGCTTCATGCGGAAGTGGCTGGGGCGGATGGTGACAAGCACCTCCGCATCGAAGACGCGCCCGCCGCCTACCGCAACTACGTCGGTAAATCCGTCATGCTCGGTATCCGACCCGAGGCGATCACCGACCCCGAAGGCGCAGACCGCAACGCGAAGAACATTCAGAGCCTCACCAACGAAGTCACCGTAACCGAGCCCGCAGGTGCGGACACCTTCGTGACCATGTCACTCGGCGGCAAGGATTGCGTCGCCCGGATGCGTGCGGATGCCGAAGCACATCCCGGCCAGCCTTTCGAGTTTGCGGTGAACATGGACAAGGCCGTTCTGTTCGACCTGTCGACCGAGGCCCGCATCGCCTGAACCCAAACCCCGGCTTCGCGGTCGGGGTTACTTTTTCGCTTGGAATTGGAACGTTCCAGATATACGCAGAGAGGGCAATGAGCGACGCGGATATCATCATCGTCGGCTCCGGCATGGGGGGCGCGACATTGGCGGCGGGGCTGAAGGGCTCCGGCCTGCGCGTTCTGATCGTGGAGCGTGGCCAGCTCCTGCGCGACAGCCCCGAAGCGCGTGATCCCGACGCCATCTTTCGCGACGGCCATTACCGCCCGGATGAGACATGGCTGACCCCGCAGGGCGAGCGTTTCAATCCCGGTAACTACGCCTATGTCGGCGGCAACTCCAAGTTTTACGGCGCGGTGATGATGCGCTACCGAGAGGCCGATTTCGCGCAGCACTGGCCCGTCGGTCATGCGACCCTCGCGCCGTTCTACACCCGCGCAGAAGCCCTCTTCCAGGTGCGCGGTGACGCCTCGTTTGACCCGTCTGAGCCGCCCCACGACGCACCGTATCCGCATCCGCCTGTCCCCCACGAGCCCGACATCGCCGACCTTGCCATTCGTCTGAAACACGCGGGCCTTACTCCATCCCCCCTGCCGCTCGCCGTCAACCTCGACCGATGGCTGGCGCGCGGGCAGACGCCGTGGGATGCTCACCCCGATACAAATGGCGGCAAGCTGGACGCCGAAAGCGCGGCGCTGGCTGACGCCTTCAAAGACCCGAACATCACGCTTCGCACGGGCGTCACCGTCCGCAAGATCGAAACCGAAGGCGATCGCGTTACCGCACTTATCACCTCCGGCGGCCGCCTCACCGCCACCCGCATCGTCCTCGCCGCCGGGGCCGTTCACACTGCGGCGCTTCTGCTGAAATCCGCGTCTGAGGCGCATCCCAATGGCCTCGCCAACCGGTCCGATCAGGTCGGACGCAACTTCATGAACCACAACGCAAGCGCTGTTCTGGCCGTCAGCCATCGGCGCAACAGGTCGGTCTACCAGAAGACCCTCCAGATCAATGATTGGTATGCCGAGGGCCTTGGCAATGTGCAGCTTTTGGGGCGGGTCTCCACCCCCATCCTTGCCGCGCAGGCCGGTCTACCGAAGCCGCTCGCAGCCGTCATCGCCAACCACGCAATCGACTTCTACGCCATGTCCGAAGATCTCCCGAACCCCGACAGCCGCGTGACGATCAAAGGCGACGACATCGTGCTCGACTGGAAGCGCTCCAACTGGGACGCGCATCTGGCCCTCGTGGCCAGGCTCAAGAAAACGCTCAAGAAAGCGGGCTTTCCAATCGTTCTCTCCAAAGCCTTCGACCGCCGCACCCCGTCGCACCAATGCGGAACGGCCCGGCTGGGTGATGACCCGGCAAGCTCTGTCTGCGATCCGCTCGGCAAGGCCCACGACCTCGACAACCTCTATATCTGCGACGCCTCACTGCTGCCCACATCCGCGGCTGTAAATCCGTCGCTGACCATCGCAGCGCTGGCATTGCGCCAAGCCGACCATCTCAAGGAAACGACATGAAAGCCCTCATCACAGGCGGTCAGCAGGGCATCGGCCTTGGCATCGCGCAGGCGCTTTACGACGCGGGCTGGCAGATCGCCGTCGCGTCCGAACAGCCGTCTGCGGACCTCCCGTTCGAGGCCGAGTATTACCAGCACGACGTCCGCAACATCGACGCGATCCCCGCCCTGCTCGACGCGATAGGCCCCATCACCACCTTCGTCTCCAATGCTGGTGTCGGCGCACTCCAGCGCGGCGACCTGCTCGATTTGACGCCCGAAAGCTTCGATCGCTGCATCGACATCAACACGAAGGGCGCGTTCTTTTTTGCACAAGAAGTGGCGCGTCGAATGCTCGCTTCACCCGCCGAAAGCTACCGCTCAATCACCTTCATCACCTCGGTCAGCGCCGCCATGGTCAGCCCCGACCGCGCCGAATATTGCGCCTCCAAGGCGGCCACGGCGATGCTCGCGCAAGCCTTCGCCGCCCGCCTCGCACCAGACAATATCGGCGTCTTCGACATCCGCCCCGGTATTATTGAAACGCCCCTGACCGCCCCCGTCGCCGACCGCTACAACGATCGCATCCCGCAGATCGTGCCCTCCGCCCGCTGGGGCCAGCCCGCCGACATTGGCGAGGTCATCGTCCCCCTCGCGCGCGGCGATTTCGCCTTCGCCACCGGCGCGCAAATCCCTGTGGATGGCGGCCTGTCCATCCATCGTCTTTAGAGGCCGCACATGACCGAATCCTACGATTTCCTGATCATCGGCGGTGGCTCGGCAGGCTCCGTCATCGCGAGCCGCCTGTCGGAGAACCCGGACGTCTCCGTCTGCCTGCTGGAAGCCGGCGGATCAGACCGTCACCCGTACTTCCACCTTCCCGCAGGCTTTGCGAAAATGACCAAGGGCATCGGCTCGTGGGGGTGGTCCACGACGCCGCAAAAACACATGCAGAACAAGGTGTTTACCTATACGCAGGCCAAGGTGATCGGCGGTGGATCAGCCATCAACGCCCAGATCTACACACGCGGCCATCCGCTCGATTACGACGAATGGCGGCAAATGGGCTGCGAGAGGTGGAGCTACGAAGATGTCCTCCCCTACTTCCGCAAATCTGAAGGGAACGACACCTACGACAACCGCTACCACGGAAAAGACGGCCCCCTCGGAGTGTCTAAACCCTCCGCACCCCTTCCGATCTGCGAAGCGTATTTCGAGGCCGCACAGGTCCTTGGCATCCCTTTTAACGAAGACGTCACCGGAGAGGTTCAGGAAGGCGCCGCCTACTACCAGCTGACCCAGAAGAACGCTCGCCGATGCTCAGCCGCGATGGCATTCCTGCACCCCAACAAGCGTCGCCCGAACCTGACAGTGAAACTCGGCGCGCAGGTGCGCCGGATGCTCTTTGACAAGGGCAGGGCGGTGGGGGTCGAGATGATCGACCGATCCCTGATCCACGCGGGCACAGAAGTGATCCTATCCTCCGGCGCGATCGGCTCGCCCCGCCTGCTGCAACTCAGCGGCATCGGCCCCGCAGATCATTTACAAGAACTTGGCATCGACGTCCTGCTCGACCAGCCGCAGGTGGGCAGCAACCTGCAAGACCACCTCGACCTCTATTGCATCGCCGAGGTCTCCGGCCCCCACACCTATGACCGCTTCGCCAAGCCGCATCTCAGCGCGCTCGCTGGCATTCAATACCTGCTGACGAAGAACGGCCCCGTCGCTTCCAGCCTCTTCGAGACCGGTGGATTCTGGTATGCCGACGAAAACGCCCGCTCGCCCGATCTGCAATTCCACCTCGGCCTCGGCACTGGAATCGAGGCGGGCGTGGCTGCGATGCCCGAAGGCGGTGTCACGCTGAACTCCTGCTACCTCCGCCCCCGTTCCCGCGGCACCGTCCGCTTGCAATCAGATGACCCCACGAAAGCGCCGCTGATCGACCCCAATTACTGCGCCGATCCTCAGGATCGTGAAATGTCCATCCGTGGCCTCAAGCTGACGCAAGAGATACTCTCACAAGCCCCGCTCAAACCCTTCATCAAGGCCGAACGTCTGCCGGGGCCGGACGTCAAAACCGACGACGACTACTTCAACTTCATCTGCCAGCATTCCAAGACGTCCCACCATTGCGCGGGCACCTGCGCCATGGGGCCGGGCGACAGCGCCGTGGTCACGCCGCGCCTGACGTTCAACGGCATCGAAAACCTCCGCGTGGCCGATGCCTCGATCATGCCGAATGTCGTCTCCTCCAACACCAACGCACCCACGATCATGATTGGCGAAAAAGCCGCCGACATGATCCGCGAAGATCACGGGATATAAACCATGCGATTGCCCACCTACGCCGGAACGCTGGAAGACTACGCGCTGCAAGGCGACCCGCTCACACCTCGCGCGCCGTCCGTCCCACTCACCCGCACCGCCTTCGCCGCCGCCCATGTCGTCAGTGATCCGCTGGCCGAACGTGACCCGTGGCAGGGCCGCCCTGCCGTCGACTGGGACGCCACCCTGCACTTCCGCGAAAGCCTGTGGGATCAGGGCCTTGGGCTGGCCGAGGCGATGGACACCGCGCAACGGGGCATGGGTGTGGACTGGGAAACCGCGAAGGAATTGATCGAACGCACAATGCGCGCCGCCAAGGCCCATCCCATGAAGCCTCGCGTCGCTTGCGGTGCAGGAACCGACCATGTCCCGCTCAATGAACTCACCGACCCCGTCCGCATCAAGGCCGCCTATTCTGAACAGATGGAGGCCATTGAGGCCGCTGGCGGCCAACTCATTCTCATGGCCACCCGCGCGCTGCCTGCCATCGGAGCAGGCCCGGAATCCTATGCCCGAGTCTACGATGACCTCATCGCGCAGGCCTCCGAGCCCGTCATCCTCCACTGGCTCGGCGACATGTTCGACCCTGCGCTGAAGGGCTATTGGGGCAGCGCAACCCTCGACGAGGCCAACCAGATCGTCCTCGACCTCATCACCCGCAACGCCGCCAAGATCGACGGCATCAAGATCTCTTTGCTAGACCAGAGCCATGAGGAAGCCTTCCGCGCCCGACTCCCCGAAACTGCCCGTCTCTATACCGGCGACGATTTCAACTATGCCGATCTCATCGAAGGCGACGGCACGCACTATTCCCACGCGCTCCTCGGCATCTTCGCGGCCATCGCGCCTGCCGCATCGCAAGCCCTCGAAGCGCTGGCCCAAGGGGACCACGAAACCTACCACGCGCTGCTCGCCCCAACCGTTCCCCTCAGCCGCGAAATCTTCAAAGCGCCCACGCAGTATTACAAAGCGGGCATCGCCTTCCTCTCCTGGGTGAACGGCCAACAATCCCACTTCATCATGCCCGCAGGCTTCCAATCCTCGCGAGAGATCACGCATTACGCCGAGGTGTTCCGCCTCGCCGATCAGGCCCGTTTGCTGGCCGATCCAGACCTCGCCACCCAACGCATGAAACAGCTGCTTTCCATACACGGTTTCGGTGGATAACAACGCGTCATGAGCCGCCGTCCCACCATCCTCGACGTTGCCGCAAAGGCGGGCGTGTCCAAGTCGACGGTCTCGCTCGTCCTACAGAACTCCAAGCAGGTGAAGGGTGAAACGCGCGACGCCGTGCGCGCGGCGATGGCCGAGATCGGCTATGTCTACAACCGCGCCGCCGCCCAGATGCGCTCCCAATCCGCGGGCCTTGTGGGCCTTGTCATCAACGACCTGCGCAACCCGTTCTTCACCGAATTCGCCACCGTCCTGCAGATGACGCTGGCCGCCAAAGGCTATGCCACGGTCATCGCCAACAGCGACGAAGACGCCGACCTTCAAGCCAAACTCGTGGGCTCCATGATCGAACATGGCGTCTCGGCCCTTGTCGTTTCTCCCGCCTATGGGGACGGCGGCGCGGCCTTTGACCAGATCGAACGCGCGGGCCTGCCTGCCATTCAGGTCCTGCGCAAAACCGATGCGCGCACCGGCCTCTTCCCCTTCGCCAGCTTCGATTATGCCGCAGGGTCCGCCCGTGCCACGCGTCACCTGATGAACCAAGGTGCGGAACGCATCGCCTTTGTTGGCGGCGTTGAGGGCCGCGAGATCACCGAGGAACGCAAATCCGGCTATTTGGCCGAGATGAAGCGCGCCGGGGCCGATCCGATCACCTTCCATGGCCGCTCCACCCGCGCATTCGGCGTTGAATCCGCCCAATCCCTGATCGACGCAGAGGCAGACGCTGCCGTCTGCTTCAACGACCTCGTCGCACTCGGCCTGCACGCAGGCTTCGCTAAGGCCGGCAAAACGCTTGGCCGCGAGTTCCGCATCGTGGGCTTCGACGATATCGAGGATTGCGCGCTGGTCTGGCCGCAGCTTTCGTCCGTCGCCTGCGATATCGACGGCTTCGCCCGCGCCACCGCCGACCGTCTTCTGGCGTGGATGCAGGATGGCGAAACCCCACCCCCCGAACACCGCGCACCGGTCGATCTGGTGGCGCGCACCTCAAGCACGGGACGAACGCAATGACCCCTGACGCCTTCCTCCGCTCCCTCTTTGCCCGCGCGGTCGAAGTTGCCGATCCGATGCAATCCCTCGCCGCCGCCCTCCCGCCAAAGCCCGAGGGCCGGGTGCTGGTGATCGGTGCAGGCAAAGCCAGCGCCCGCATGGCCGAAGCGGTGGAGGCTGAATGGGGCCCTTGCGAAGGCTTCGTCATCACCCGCTACGGATACGCCCGCCCCTGCCAAGGCATCGAGATTGTCGAGGCCGCACACCCTGTTCCCGACGCGGCCGGCGAAGAGGCCACCAAACGCCTGCTGGAAATCCTCGCCACGGCGGGTGAAGACGATTTCGTCCTCGCCCTCATCTCTGGCGGTGGCTCCGCGCTGCTTACCGCCCCAGCAGGCGACATCACGCTAGAAGAGAAACAGGCACTGACACAGGCGCTTCTGGCCTCTGGCGCGCCAATTGGTGAGATCAACGGCATCCGAAAGGAACTGTCCGCCGTGAAGGGCGGGCGATTGGCCGTCGCGGCCCACCCGGCGCGGATGCTCGCCCTGATGATCTCGGACGTGCCAGGCGATGACCCCGGCGATATCGCAAGCGGTCCGACGGTTGGCCATACCGGCAGCGCAGCCCGGGCCTTGGCCGCTTTGGACGCATGGAACGTTGAACCGCCCGCCTCCATCAGGGCGTTTCTCGAGGCTGGTGGCGACCCTGTCTCACCGGACGATCCGCGCCTCTCGCGGGTTGAAAACGTAATATACGCCGCCCCGTCCCAATCCCTCGCCGCCGCCGCCGATTTGGCGGAAGAACGGGGCTACCACGTGGAAATCCTTGGCGATTCCATCGAAGGCGAAGCGCGCGACGTGGCCGCTGCCCACGCCGAAATCGCCAAAGCCGCAAAGCCCGGCACGCTTATCCTGTCGGGCGGTGAGCTTACCGTTACACGTCGCGGCGACGGTGTCGGCGGGCCGAACGCCGAATACGCTCTCGCGTTGGCAATCGAATTGGACGGCGCTGCAGGCATCCACGCCATTGCCTGTGACACCGATGGCGTCGATGGCGCCGCCGAAGTGGCCGGGGCAGTCATTGGGCCTGAGACCTTGGCCAAAGCCCGCGCCGCCGGGATCGACCCGGCCGAGGCGCTCGCCAACAACGATGCCCACACATTCTTCGCCACCATCAACGATCAGGTCGTGCCCGGCCCGACCCTGACCAACGTGAACGATTTCCGCGCCATCCTTGTCGGCCCAAAGTCCTGAAGGAGCCTTGTAATGCTGATCCACACGGTTTTGCTTGAACCTGCCTCTGACACGGCTCAGGCGGCGTTCGACGAAGCAATGGTGATCCTTGAACAGGTGGCCTCCAACCTGCCGGGCATGATCGCCTTCCATCATGGCCCGAACCGCGACTTTGAAGGTAAATCGCAGGCCTACCCTTATGGCTTCACCTGCCTGTTCGAGGATCAGACGGCGCTGGAGGCCTATGCCGCCGACCCAGAACATCAACGCGCAGGCGGTATGTTGGTGGCCAATTGTAAGAACGGCGCAGATGGGATTTTCGTCTCGGATCTGGAGGTCTGACTGGCGAAATCGGTCAATCCGGGGCAGGGTGTTGCCAGAGCAGTGAAACAGCGGACCAACCGCCATGGCCAATCAAACATCTCTGGGTCTTTTCTACGTCGCCGACGGTGTGCGGCTTGAGAAGCAGTCATGGCTTTTAGCGGCCAGCCTGAAGGCGGCGCATGACGGCGACGACCGTGTGAAGCAATTCGCCTATGTGTCAGAAGCCTACCGGCCTGAACTCAACGATCTCACCCACGCTATGTTCGAGACCTGCGGGGTCGAATTACGAACGCTGGCCAAGCCGCCCAAGTGGAAAGGTCCATACCCGCACGGCAACAAGATTGTCGCGGCCTGCGATGATCGCGCGACATCGCATTCGATCTTTCTGGACACAGACATGGCCTGCACCCGTAGCCTGGCCGAATTCATGGAGCTCGCGCCCGATACCGTCAGCGCCGCGCCTGAGGGACGCCCCACATGGGGGGGCAAGAACGCACGCTGGACGCGGGCCTATGCGCATTTTGGCATGGAAATCCCAACGGAGCGCGTTCGCCTGCTGCGGGGCACGAAGATGGAATATCTGCCGTATTACAACGCAGGCTTCGTGGCGTTCCCCGAGGCGGCGCATCCTGAGGACGGGCTGCGGTTCCCCCAGCACTGGCTCGACACGGCCCTCGATTTCGACAAACGCTGCAAGATCGCCAATAAGCGCCCGTGGCTCGATCAGATCAGCTTGCCCCTGACCATCCATCGTTTCGGCTACAAGACCCGCGTGCTGGACGAGCTGCACAATTACTCGCTCTCGCACCGTGGTGATTACTCCAAGACGCCGGACGCCGTGATCCTGCATTACCACAGGATGCGGTTTCTCTATCAATCACCGCAATGGAAGGGCCTGCGCGACATGTTGCTGGACACGGTGCCGAGTGCCCATCGCGACGGCATCGTGGATTGGGTGAAAGACGTGGAAAGCTCACTCGATCCCGCGCCCGAGGGCGAATAGGAAAACTCCAGTCTTCCTACCGGAAATCTCGAGATTTCCATCGCCCTATAGCAACGCGTCGATGTCCGCGCGCGTCGGCATAGAAGCCGCAGTGCCATGTTTCGTGACAGACAGCGCAGCGGTAGCCGTTGCAAATTGCAAAGCGTCGTCAATAGGTTGACCTTGCGAAAGCGCCCTTGCGAAGCCTCCATTGAAAGCATCCCCCGCACCGGTTGTGTCAACGGTTGGACCAGCATTCATGGGTGGCGTGTGCACCGCCCGCGCACCATCCCAGAACAGCGACCCGTTCTCACCCAGCGTGATCAACGCCCCTTTCCGAACGCCCTGCGCCATCAACGCTTTCGCGGCTTCCAGCGCATCATCGGGCCCCGTCACGGGGCATCCGGTCAGCTCCTCCGCCTCCGTCTCATTCGGCGTCACGTAATCGCACAGTGCCAGCATCCCCTCCGGCAACTCCGCCGCCGGGGCAGGGTTCAAAATCGTCGTGACCCCAGCCTGCGCCGCGATCTGCAAGAACCGCTCCGCAGCCTCCATCGGCTGCTCCAGCTGCGTCATGGCCACCTTCGCGCCAGCAATCTCCGCCGCCCGAGCTTCCACATCCGCAACACCAATCGCCCCTGCCGCCCCCGGCACGATCACGATGGCGTTCTTTCCCGTGGCCTCCTCAATGAAGATCCCCGCCGAGCCGGTCGGCCGTTCCGTATCCTCCACCACCATCGGCTCCACGCCCGCCTCCGCCCAAACGTCGCGCCCCATCTGCCCGAACGTGTCGGCCCCGATCCGGCTCAGAAACCCGACCGATCCGCCCGCCTTCGCCGCCGCCACCGCTTGGTTCGATCCCTTGCCGCCCGGCCCAAGCTGAAACCCCGTGCCAAGCAACGTCTGGCCGGTCACCGGCATCTTCTCCGTCCAGTAGGCGGCGTCAGCGACAAACACACCGAGGATAACAATATCAGGCATCGGACCCCTCTTTCCCTTACCCGCGCAGCGAAGCATGATGGCGGGAACACATTCAAGGGAGCACGCGATGAGACTGGTAAGATGGGGCGAGGGGGGGTCCGAGAAACCGGGTGTCCTCGACGAAAACGATCAGGTCCGCGACCTCAGCGCGATCACCGACGACATCAACGGCGCGTTCCTGTCCGACATGCCCGACTTCGACGTCGAAAGCCTGCCGCCCGTCGGCGACACCCGCCTCGGCGCGTGCGTCGCACGCCCCGGGAAACTGGTCTGCGTTGGCCTCAACTACGCCGACCACGCCGCAGAAGGCGGTTGGGACGTGCCGACTGAGCCGGTGCTGTTCATGAAAGCCACCAGCGCCATCTCCGGCCCCAACGACCCCGTCATCCTGCCCCCCGGCAGCGAGAAGACCGATTGGGAGGTGGAGCTTGGCATCATCATCTGCCAAACCGCCAAACACGCCGCCGACGGGGCCGCCCACATCGCGGGCTATTGCGTTGTGAATGACGTGTCCGAGCGCGCCTACCAGCAAGAGATGGGCGGCCAATGGACCAAGGGCAAAAGCTACGACACATTCGCCCCCATCGGCCCATGGCTTGTGACGGCGGATGAACTCGGCGACCCGACTGGCCGATCCATCTGGCTGGAGGTCGACGGCCAGCGCATGCAGGACGGCAATACAGACACGATGATCTTCAAGCCCGCCTTCCTCGTCGAATATATCTCCCGCTTCATGACGTTGGAGCCGGGTGACGTTATCACCACCGGCACGCCCCCCGGCGTCGGCATGGGTAAACGCCCACAGGTCTTCCTGCGCGGCGGGCAAGAGATGCGGCTTGGCATCGACGGCCTCGGCGAACAACGCCTGCCGGTGCGCGCCTCTTGAACATTGCGCAGTGGCTCGACCGCACCGCCGCCACCCGCGGCGACACCCCGGCACTCCTGCTGGGGGCGGACACCGTCGCCACCTATGCGCAATTCGCCGATCAAGCCGCCCGCCTCGCCGGTGGGCTGCACGCCCAAGGCATCCAACCCGGTGACCGCGTCGGCATCTTCGCCAAGAACTGCCCCGACTACCTGATCGCAATGTTCGGCATCTGGTGGGCCGGGGCTGTCGCCGTCCCGGTCAACGCCAAGCTGCACCCGAAAGAGGCGGAGTTCATCCTGACGAACGCGGGCGCGAAGCTCAGCTTCACCTCCGAAGGTATGCAGGCCCCCAATGCCACGCCCCTGGGCTCCATCACCGCCGAGCCGATCCCCGTCACCGACCGCGCGCCCTCGGACCTCGCGTGGCTCTTCTACACCTCCGGCACCACCGGCAAACCCAAAGGCGTGCAAATCACCCACGGCATGATCGCGGCCACCTCCACCTGCTACCCCATCGATGTCGACCCGGTCAGCCCCGACGACGCCTCCCTTTACGCCGCACCCATGAGCCACGGCGCAGGTATCTACGCCCCGATCCACGTCCGCTGCGGCGCGCGCCATATCTCGCCTATCTCTGGCGGCTTTGACCCCGCCGAAGTCCTCACCCTGTCCAAAACCCACGGCCCGATCTCCATGTTCATGGCCCCCACGATGGTCCGCCGCCTGCTCGACACGGCCAAGTCGCAGGGCGAGACGGGGCAGGGGATCAAAACCATCGTCTACGGCGGTGGCCCAATGTACCGCGCCGACATTGAAGAAGCCGTCGCCCTCATGGGCCCCAAATTCGTGCAAATCTACGGCCAGGGCGAATGCCCCATGGCCATCACCGCGCTCAGCCGCGAAGAGGTCGCCGACCGCACCCGCCCCCACTGGGGCGAGCGCCTTCTCTCGGTCGGACGCGCCCAATCGCTGGTGGAAGTGAAAGTCGATGCCCCGCCGGGAGAGATTGGCGAGATTATGGTCAAAGGCGCGCCCGTCATGCCCGGTTACTGGCAGAACCCGGAGGCGACGGAAAAGACCCTGAAAGACGGCTGGCTGATGACCGGCGATGTGGGCCACCTCGACGAAGACGGCTACCTGACCCTGCAAGACCGCTCCAAGGACGTGATCATCTCCGGCGGCTCCAACATCTACCCGCGTGAGGTGGAAGAGGCTTTGCTGACCCACCCAACCGTGCACGAAGTCTCCGTCGTGGGCCGCCCTAGCGCAGAATGGGGGGAGGATGTGGTGGCCTTCATCGTGTGCACGGACCTTGATGAAGCCGCCCTCGACGAACATTGCCTCGACCAGATCGCGCGGTTCAAACGACCCAAGGCCTACATCGCCGTGCCCGAGCTTCCGAAGAACAATTACGGCAAGGTTTTGAAGACCGAACTCCGCAAAAGGTTGTGAGAACCGCAACAGGGGGGAGAAATCGCCGCGCCTCTCCTTGTTGCCAATGGCCACGCGGCCTACATCGCGAAGGCAATGAAACGTTTTATTCCCTTCCTGAAATCCGAGCCGTTGGTGTCGGTGATCCGCCTGCAGGGTGCGATCGCTGCGGGCGCACGCGGCGGGATAAGTGACGCGGGCTATGCAGCGGTGATCGAGAAGGCCTTCGCCAAAGGCAAGCCCAAGGCGGTGGCGCTGTCCATCAACTCGCCCGGTGGCTCCCCTGTGCAATCCGCTCTCGTCGCAGCTCGCATCCGCAGGCTCGCCGCAGAAAAGGACGTGAAAGTCCACGCCTTCGTTGAGGATGTCGCGGCGTCGGGTGGCTACTGGCTGGCCTGTGCGGGCGATGACATCTGGGTCGATCAGGCCTCGATCGTCGGCTCAATTGGCGTGATTTCGGCCACATTCGGTTTCGTCGAAGCGATCAACAAGATCGGAGTCGAACGCCGCGTCTACACCGCCGGCAAGAACAAATCCGTGCTGGACCCGTTCCGTCCGGAAAACCCTGACGATGTGGAGCGGCTGAAAGAGCTTCAGTTGCAGGTCCACGAGGTTTTCATCGACCATGTGAAATCAAGCCGGGGCGATCGGTTGTCGGATCACGACGACATGTTCACGGGCGCGTTCTGGGCAGGGGCCAAGGGGGTTGAGCTTGGATTGGCCGACGGCATCGGCCATCTCGTGCCCAAGATGAAGGAGCTCTACGGCGACAAGGTCCGCTTTGCCGTGCATGGCCCCAAGAAGGGCCTGTTGTCGCGGTTTGGTGCGCAGATCATGGAAGACGTCGATCTCGGCCTGCAAGAGCGTGCGCTTTACGCAAGGTATGGGCTGTCGTGATCCTCAAGGTCGTCTTCCTTTTCCTGATCGGCATGGCGGTTCTGGCGATGTTCGGGCGGCTCCGCTGGCCGGGCGGCGCGAAAGGTGTGGGTCGTGAAAAGCGCGGCGCGCTGCCGAAACCCAAGACCTGTCCGAAATGCGGTCGCATGAACTTGCGCGGCGGTCCGTGCCGCGCCTGCCGCGAGGGCGGGAATGGCTGACGAGTTCGGTTTTGCGATCCTCGGGCTGGTGATCCTGCTGCTGGCCGGTGATGTGCTTGTGAAGGGTGCGGTCAACCTGGCGCTGCGCCTTGGCATACCCGCGCTGATCGTGTCGCTGACCATCGTAGCCTTTGGAACCTCGGCACCAGAGCTTCTGATTTCTGTCCAGTCGATCCTGGAAGGCGTGCCGGGCCTCGCGCTCGGGAACGTGGTGGGCTCCAACACCGCCAATGTCTTGCTGGTTCTTGGTGTGCCCGCGCTCCTCGCCGGGCTTGGTGCCACGTCCGACACCCGCCGCGAATTCGTCTTCATGCTGGGGGCATCCGCCCTCTTCATAATCCTCTGCTTCTTTGGCCCGCTCACGTGGTGGCACGGCCTGATCCTTCTGGCCGGTCTTGCCATCATGCTGGGCGACGCCGTCCGCTCCGCAAAGGCGCACCGTGATGCCTGCGCTGATGATGCGGATGAGTTGGAAGAAGCCGACCCCAATATGGAATGGTGGAAGATCGCCACCTACCTCGTGCTTGGCATGGTGGGCCTGCCGCTGGGCGCGAACCTCCTGATCGACAGCGCCACGGAAATCGCAACCGCCTACGGCATCTCCGACACCGTTATTGGCCTGACCCTTGTGGCCGTCGGCACCTCACTGCCGGAACTCGCGACCACCGTCATGGCCGCCTTCCGCAGGCAGGCCGATGTGGCCATCGGTAATGTCATCGGCTCCAACGTCTTCAACCTGCTCGCGATCATCGGTATCGCCACGCTTGTTGGTCCCATCCCCGTCGATCCTGGCATCCTGCAATTCGACCTTTGGGTCATGCTCGCCGCCTCTCTGGTGCTGATCCCTTTCGTATTCAAACAGCTTCCCATGGGCCGTGGTGTCGGTCTGGCCTTTTCTGCGCTCTATGCGGGCTATATCGTGATCCTCCTGATCTGAGGGGAGCATCGAGTATGACAGCACTTGTAACAGGCGCCGCGAAGCGGCTGGGCCGGGCCATGGCGTTGGAACTTGCCAGCCACGGGCACGATGTCGCCGTCCACTACAACGGCAGCGCCGACGCAGCCGAGGAAACCTGCGAAGACATCCGCGCCCTCGGCGTGAAGGCCGTCGCCCTGCAAGCCAACCTGTTGGAGGAGGACGAGGTTCAATCCCTGCTGCCCCGCGCGGTCGACGCTCTCGGTTCCGTTGAGATCCTCGTCAACAACGCCTCAATCTTCGATTACGACAATATCGAAAGCGCCAACCGCGAAAGCTGGGACAGGCACCTCGAGTCGAACCTCCGCGCCCCCTTCGTCCTAACTCAGGCGCTGGCTGCCCAACTCCCCGATCCAGCCATCGACGCAAATGATGAACCCGTTGCTCGCGGCCTGGTCATCAACATGTGCGATCAGCGCGTCCACAAGCTGACGCCTGAGTTCATGACCTACACAATCGCCAAGATGGGCCTGTGGGCCTTCACCCGCACCGCAGCACAAGCCCTCGCCCCCAAATGCCGCGTCAACGCCATCGGCCCGGGCCCCACAATGCAGGGCGGTCGCCAGTCGGCCGAGCACTTCGCCAAGCAGCGCGCAGCCACCATTCTGGAGCGTGGCGCCGATCCGCAGGCCATCTGCGAAGCCCTGCGCTATTTCCTGACCGCAAAGTCTGTCACAGGGCAGTTGATTTGCGTGGATGGGGGCCAACATCTGGGCTGGGAAACACCGGACGTCGTCGGAGTGGAGTGACGCTAGGGAACGCGATTCTCCACCGGCCTCTGGAATGCGACGGTTTTGTAAAGGTTTCGTTAGGCTTTATCTATTCGCTGTATACAGGTGGAAAATAACCAACGAAATCAATACTATAAATAACTGCCTAAAAATTGTGCAAAGCGTAGAAACCTGCCAAAAACAACGAAAAAATCGGCATGCCAAATAGTTTTCCGC
Source organism: Gymnodinialimonas sp. 202GB13-11 (assembly GCF_040932485.1). Lineage (NCBI taxonomy): Bacteria > Pseudomonadati > Pseudomonadota > Alphaproteobacteria > Rhodobacterales > Paracoccaceae > Gymnodinialimonas > Gymnodinialimonas hymeniacidonis. The sequence goes on from NZ_JBFRBH010000001.1 coordinate 3,821,616, forward strand.
AAGGTTATCCACAGAAACGGTGGAAAGCTTATGGGTTGATAGGCCCCGGAATTCGTTGCAGCAGGAAATAGAATCACGGAACCGTGAATTTCGATGAAAAATGAGACTCAAAACCAGCCGAAAACCGGCCATGAGGTGATCCAAAGCTACCTCAAGACGCTCGACAACAGCCCGGGCGTCTACCGGATGCTGGATGAGCAATCGCGCGTCCTTTACGTCGGCAAAGCCCGCGCACTCAAGCGCCGTGTCTCGAACTACGCCAAGCCCGCCGGCCATTCCCCCCGCATCGCGCGCATGATCCGCGAAACCGCCTCGATGATGTTCCTCACCACGCGCACGGAGACCGAGGCGCTGCTGCTGGAACAGAACCTCATCAAGCAGCTCAAGCCGAAATTCAACGTCCTCCTCCGCGACGACAAATCGTTCCCCAACATCCTCGTCAGCCGCACCCACGCCTTCCCGCAGATCAAAAAGCATCGCGGCGCGAAAAAGGAGAAAGGCGAATATTTCGGCCCCTTCGCCTCCGCCGGAGCCGTCAACCGCACCCTCAACCAGCTGCAAAAGGTCTTCCTTCTGCGCAACTGCACCGATGCGACCTTTGAAACCCGCACGCGCCCCTGCCTGCTATACCAGATCAAACGCTGCTCCGGTCCCTGTGTCGGCTACATCAGCGAACAGGATTATGAGGCCTCCGTCGCCGACGCCATGCGCTTCCTCAAAGGCGACTCCACCGAACTCCAGGCCAACCTCGCCGAACAGATGGCCGAGGCCTCCAAGGACATGGAATTCGAACGCGCCGCCGCCCTCCGCGACCGCATCCGCGCGCTCACCAACGTGCAATCTGCCCAAGGGATCAACCCCCGTGGCGTGCGCGAAGCCGACGTGATCGCGCTCCACATGGAAGGCGGCCAGGCCTGCGTGCAGGTCTTCTTCATCCGCGCCAACCAGAACTGGGGAAACAAGGATTACTACCCCCGCATCGGCCCCGACATCGATGAACCCGAAGTGCTGGAGGCCTTTGTCGGCCAATTCTACGACACCAAGGATGTGCCCCGGCAGGTCATCCTCTCCCACCCCGTCGAGAACATGGACCTCATGGCCGACGCGCTCTCCCAGAAGCGCGGCACCAAGGTCGAAATCCTCGTCCCCCAGCGTGGCGAAAAACTCGAACTCGTCGAAGGCGCGCGCCGCAATGCCCGCGAAAGCTTGGGCCGCCAGATGGCCGAAAGCCAGGCGCAGGGCAAACTCCTGCGCGGTCTGGCCGAGGCCTTTGATCTGGACGGCCCGCCCAAGCGGATCGAGGTCTACGACAACTCCCACATTCAGGGCACCAATGCCGTCGGCGGCATGATCGTCGCGGGCCCGGACGGCTTCATGAAAAGCCAATACCGCAAGTTCAACATCCGCGGCGAAGAGCTCACCCCCGGCGACGATTTCGGCATGATGAAAGAGGTCCTCAAACGCCGCTTCAAACGTCTGCTCAAGGAAGACCCGGACCGGGAAACCGAGGCCTGGCCCGACCTGCTGCTCATCGACGGCGGCGCGGGGCAGATCTCCGCCGTGAAGGAAATCATGGACGATCTCGGCGTCGAAGACGTGCCCTTCATCGGCGTCGCCAAAGGCATCGACCGCGATCAGGGCAAGGAAGAATTCTACCGCCTCGGCCAGTCGGTCTTCGCGCTGAAACGCAACGACCCGGTACTCTATTTCGTCCAACGTATGCGGGATGAGGCCCACCGGTTTGCCATCGGCGCCCACCGGCAGAAACGGTCAAAGGCCGTCTCCGCCACGCCTTTGGACGATGTGCCGGGCGTTGGGGCGGCGCGGAAGCGGGCGTTGCTGTCCCATTTCGGGTCAGCGAAGGCGGTGACGCGCGCGAACCTCGCCGATCTGAAGGCGGTGGAGGGTGTCAGCGAAGGGCTGGCCCAGAAAATCTACGACTATTTCCATGAGGGCGGGTGAGCGGGCAAACCTCCGCCTCTAAGAGGTTAGCCCCGCCATCGACGGGCCGGGGACTGTCGAACCGACGGCATTTCTAAGCACTTTGTGCCAGCCAAACCCGAACTCAGCTCATTCGATGCGCTCAGCCTCACCAAATCGACCACTGCCCGACAGGCTCTTTTACAACGCAAAAGATGCCGAGAGGGGGCCGCCGGACGGCCCGTCGATAGCGGGGCGGGCAAGCCCGCTGTTAACCCGCTTGGGGGAGGGCTAGTGTTCCGATATCGTGATCAAACAAGGATCCAAAACAGTGTTCAAATCCACTGAAAGAGTCATTTTCTGGCTTAGGGACTCAGATAACCCTGACAGATTTGACATCGTGGTGCAGGAGCCGCGCATAAAGAAGACGCTTGGGGTGCAGCGGCTAGATCGCCTGAGCTGCGATGGTTGTCCTGACGGTATCATTCAATTCGCCAGAGAGCCGGTTGAGCATTTTGCGCCATATTTAGATGAGGTTGGCCTGAAATTCAAAAAAGGCGTCTCACGTGAAGTTCCGGACCGTTTGAGCTACAAGGGCCACACGATCGTTAGCGAGCGTTGCCGAAAGGTTATCGAAAGGATCGATCCAGACGGTGGCCACCTGTACATGCCTACTCGAATTTTGAGCGAGGACGGTGAGCAGTTGGGACGGCAATACTTCTATATGTGGTGCGGAAGGATATATGCGTCACGGGAAAGGTCCAATACTTCAAGTATCACCACCGACGCCATTGGAAATGGCTATCATTATCACACCACGCTGGCGACTCCGGACCGATTTGAATTCTTCGAACATATGCCCGTTTGGTCGGGGAGCACAGTCGCACGCGGACCTGACTTTTTGTCGAGGAGTGTTTTCGAGCAGATTAAAGATGCGGGTCTAACTGGGTTTCGTGAGTATACGCACCGCCACGGAATGGACCTTAAAGACGATCACGACACATGGGCCGATGTGATAACGCCCCAGAACGTTGCCCACATCTGGATGTAGCGGGCCGAGGGACCCGGCAAGCCACCGACGCGCTGTGCTTACCCCGTCCCATCGCACCTCAATCAAAGGAGAAACACCCGTTTGAACCCCTGAACAAAACCTTATCAAAATCCACAATTTCGCTCCTTTTCAATGCCTTAACCCCCGGTTGCAACCTTGCAACCCGACCCACACACCCGCCCCCTCTGGCCCCGGCCCCGCATCCCGGCTAACAAGGCGCTATGCGTTTGAACCTGCCCAACAGCCTGACTCTCGTTCGCCTCATCGCGGCGCCCATGGTGGCGTTTGTGTTCCTCCTGCTGCCCCGCCCCTTCGCCGATTGGGTGGCGCTTTTGCTGTTCATGTCCGCGGCCTTCACCGACTATGTCGACGGCGTTTTGGCCCGCGCCTGGAAGCAGGAAACCAAGTTCGGCGCGATGCTGGATCCGATCGCCGACAAGGCCATGGTGGTGATCGCGCTGGCCGTGGTGTTGGCGCTCTACGGCATCAATTTCAACGCAGGCAGCCTGTCGCTGAACCCGGTCTTCCTGATCCCCATCATCGTGATCCTGCTGCGCGAAATCTTCGTGTCAGGCCTGCGGGAATTTCTGGGGTCAAACGCCAGTCAGTTGAAGGTCACAAAGCTCGCCAAGTGGAAAACGACCGTCCAGATGTTCGCCATCGGTCTGCTGTTCTGCTGGGGTCTGTTCTCTCACTACCTTTGGGCGCTGTCGGTGGGGATGGATGCTGCGATCATCGAGGGCATCATGGCGGGTGAGATCGAGGATGAGTTCAACCTGCGCTGGATCCTCTTCGGCTATCAGTGGAGCGAGCTTCTGGGCGTTGGCCTGCTGTGGCTTTCCGCTCTTCTGACGGCGATCACTGGGATCGACTATTTCCGCAAGGCACGCCCCTTTTTGACGGAGGCCGAGTGATGGAAATCCGCTACTTCGCCTGGCTGCGCGAACGCATTGGAACTGGCCACGAACAGATCGAGACGCAGGCGCAAACTGTGGCTGAGCTGATCGAAGACCTGAAAACCAAGTCCGAGGCCCACGCCTTCGCGCTCGCAGACACTGCCGCCATCCGCGCCGCCGTGGATCAGGAGCTTGTCGCCTTCGACGCCCCGATCACGGGTGCAAAGGAAGTCGCCTTCTTCCCGCCCATGACGGGGGGCTGACCCATGGGTGTCGAGGTCTGTGACCGCGCCTTCGATCCGGGCTCAATCCTTTCGGCGTTCACTCAACGGGTGGACTGTGCGGGCGCCATCGTGACCTTCACCGGCATCACGCGCGATGTGGCCGAAGGCGATTTGCAAGCGATGGAGATCGAGCACTATCCCGGCATGACCGAGAGGGCCCTTGCTGACATTCGCACACAGGCCATGGACCGGTTCAATCTGATCGATGCCCTGATTATCCACCGCCATGGCTGTCTGAGCCCCGGTGAGACGATCATGATGGTTGCAACGGCCGCGCCGCACAGACGGGATGCCTTTGAGGCCGCGGATTTCCTGATGGACTATCTGAAATCCCGCGCACCGTTCTGGAAGCGTGAGATCACCGCACGTGGTGCAGATTGGGTCGTCGCGAAAGATGAAGACGAAGAGGCGCTGAACCGTTGGTAGCGGGCGTACCTAGTTGCCCTGATTGACGCTTTCCACGTAGGTCCGAAGCTCTTCCGCTTCGGTCCGCGCCTCGCGCAGGCCCTCCATCGCGGCGCGCAGTTCCGCTTCGGTTTGGCTCAGCTGGTTGGTCAACTCACCCTCACGCTGCTGCAAATACGCAATCGCCTGATCGCGGGTTTCTTCGGCGTCGTGCAGTGCGCGCGCAAGGTTCTCCATCTCACCCAGATCGGCGGAAGACACCTGATTGAACCGGGTGACAAGCCAATGCGCGAGCCACCCAAGGGCGAAAGCCACGAACAGGATGATGGCGATGGCGATAATAAATTCCAGGCGGTTCATGGAGCTGTTGCTTTCGTCCTAGTTCACGTCGGGCCGGGGCAGGGGGCGGACCTCGAAGGGCCAGTCGGCAATGGCGCCTTGTGCCAGAATACCGGCCCGTGTGCGCGGCTGATCATCTTCACCGGCTGCAATCCCGGCCACTTCGGCAGAGGCAAGAAGGCGGAACTCGATCCGGCGGTTCTGTTCCCGGCCGTCTTCGGTCTCATTGTCCGCAATGGGCTGACTTTCACCATAGCCCTGCGCCGTGAGGTTCGAGATTAGGATGCCGCGTGCCAGAAGTCCGTTCAGAACCGCATCGGCGCGCGCTTGGCTGAGGTTGAGGTTCATCGTCTCGCCGCCCTGCGCATCGGTGTGCCCGCCAATCTCCATCCGGACATGAAGGCAATTCGGCAGAACCTCGGCAATCTGGTCTAAGACGGCACCAGCGGCTTCGTTGATCTCGGTCGAGCCGGGATCGAAAGTGATCTTGGTCTCGTCTTGAATAGCGCGAATGCTTGCTACGCATTCTTCGTCTGTCGGCTGTGAGGCGACGGGATCCAGCGCCTCAACATAGCTGACGTCGAGCTGGAAATTCGCGCCTTGGCCCAAGTCTTCAGACAGCATGCGCGTAAGCTGAGAGACCATTTCCTGATCGCCGGTTTCGCCGGTCAGGCGCAAAGTGTCGGGCTCGACGGTCAATTGGCCAGAGTTCAATTCAGACAGGGCGTTCAGGCCTGCCATCACGCGTACTGACCAACCCTGCGGCAGGTCCGTGACAGAACGTGTGGCCACATCGGTGCGGTCGGCGCCGAACAAGGCTGTTGCAAAGGTCTGCACCGAGGCCCCGATGGCGCCCTCGGGAAGGCGACCCCGCAAGCGCGCACCGGTGTCGGGATCGAGCGTGGCGGTGAACCGTGCAGGTCCGGTGCTGGCGAGGGTCTCAGGTTCCGGCAAAACGGCTTGCAGCGAGAACAGGTCTGGCAGGGCGGCACCGAGTTCGCCGACCACGGTATCGAAATGGTCCTGCTCCGTGCGCTCTGACGCGATCAGGGTGACGTCCGCGTCAGAGAAGGTCACGCTGCCTTCGCCCAGTTCGGTCAGGGCTGCCAATGCGGTTTCCACGGCATCGCCCCACGAAGGGGAGGGCACGCCAAGCCCGATGGTGCATGGGATCGTTCCGGATGCTCCGGCAGCCCGTCCTGCGGTCACGATCTGGTCGCGCGTTTGGACCGTGTCTGCCGTGCAGGTTTCGAACCGTCCCCCGGTTTCGTCGCGCACGAAGCGAAGCGCAAACGGTGTGATGACGGGGCGCGGCGCCGAGATGTCGAGGACGACCTGAACACCTTCTGGTTGGTCCTGCTGCAACCGGGCAATGAACTCCGCCCGTTCTTCGCGGGTCTCGCCCACCGCTTCGATCTCAACACGATCCGCGAGGACCGTCACTTTGGACCGCGGCAGGGTCTGAAGCGCGCGCAGACCGTAGGCGAGCGCGTCGGCCCAAGTGTCGGGCGCGGCCATTTCGGCGGTTTCGATCATGTTCACGACGTCCGCCTCGCCCGCGATGTCGGCGATGGCCTCGGCCACGGCGAAGGCTTCGTCGCCCTCAGGTGCGGGGATCAGACCGATCAACTGGATGCCATCGCCATTGCGCAGCATGTCGAGCGAGAAACGTGGCGGCGCGGAAAAGTCCTGCGCGGCGACGTCGAGGCGGTTAATAACACGGTCCGCGTCGATGATTGCAGAGGCCTGGGTCTGCGCCCGGAAGCGTGCGGCTTCGTCTGGGGCCTCGCCATCGAGGAAGACTTGTAGACCGTTTGCAGAGACCTCAACCCACGTGATCCCATCAGCTTCAAGTGCTGTGCCGATGTCTTCGACCGTGCGTCGCTCGATCACCAAAGCCGAAAAAATCGCGACGCCAACGGACAGCGCACCCGCCACCACGAAGGAGGCTGGTCCGACCAGTGCGGATATGCGTTCGGATATAGACATGGGTGTTGTACCCGGTTTCCCTGCTCGGGGCCTTTATCCCTTAGCCCTAGCCTGTCCGGCGCGGGCTTTCAATCAGACGAATAGGGCAACGGCGAAAAACAGCGCGGGGATCAGCCCGGCGTCGCGGTTGGAACGGAAGAGTTTCAGGCAGAGCTCCGCATCGTCGATCTTGAGCCGGACGAGCTGCCAGGACAGGTGCCATCCCATGGCCCAGACCCCGGCAAGCGCGATGATCAGAGCAAGGAAATTCTGCCCCGGAACAAGGGCCACAAGGATCGCAGCGCCGATCAGGCCAACCGTGGCGGCGAGAAAACCACGTAGCCAGGTTTTCGTGTTCTCTCCAAAAAGGCGCGCCGTGGATTTGATGCCGATGAGCGCATCATCCTCCCGATCCTGATGGGCGTAGATCGTGTCGTAGAACAGCGTCCAGGCAATGCCGCCAAGGTAGAGCAGGACGGGCGCGAGTGAGAGGCTGCCGGTATGGGCGGTCCACGCCAGAAGGGCGCCCCAGTTGAAGGCGATGCCCAGAAAGACCTGTGGCCACCACGTAATGCGCTTGGCGAACGGGTAAATCGCGACGGGGATCAGGGCGATGACCCCCAGTAGGATCGCAGTCCAGTTGAAGGTGATCAGGATGAGGAAGGCGAGCAGCGACTGCGCGATGGCCCAGGCAAGGGCCTGTTTCACGCTGACCTGACCAGATGGGATGGGGCGGGAGGCGGTGCGCGCGACCGAGCCGTCGAAATCGCGGTCGGTGATGTCGTTCCATGTGCAACCCGCCCCGCGCATCAAGAAGGCCCCAATGGCGCAACCAAGGAAGATCCATGCATCGTACAGCGTCGGCGTGCGGCCCGTGTGGGACAGCGCCAGAAGCAAGCCCCACCAACAGGGCAACAACAGAAGCCAGGTGCCGATGGGCCGGTCCGCGCGGCTGAGGCGGAGGTAAGGGCGGGTGGGCGCGGGGGCGAGCCTGTCGACCCAATTCCCCTTCACGGCGTCAGCGACTTGTCCCTGCTCAGTCTCGCTCATAGGGTTCGCTCCATGCCTGTGCGCCCGAAAATCCGCCTCTTTGTAGACCAGCCGTTGGGGGAGGGCGAGCGTGTCGCCCTGTCGCGGGACCACGCAAATTACCTGTTCAACGTAATGCGCCTGCGGGAGGGGGCGGAACTGGCGCTGTTCAACGGCGTGGCTGGGGAATGGCGGGCGGAGGTTGTGGCCGCGGGCAAGCGTGCGGGAGAGGCGGTTTGTGTGGAGCAGGTCGCTAACCAGCGCGACCCGCCGGATCTGTGGCTATTGTTTGCGCCGATCAAAAAGACGCGCACGGACTTCATCGTTGAGAAGGCGGTGGAGCTTGGCGTGCGTCGGATCGTGCCGGTGCAGACGGAGTTCACCAACGCCGAGCGCATTCGGCAGGACCGCTTGCAAGCACATGCCGTTGAAGCAGCCGAGCAGTGCGGCGCGGTGTTCGTGCCAGAAGTTGCAGAATTGCGGCCCTTGGCCAAAGTTTTGGACGAATGGAGTGAGCGGGCCTTGGTGTTTGCGGATGAGGGAGCATCCGGCCTTTCCTCCAGGCTGTCGGCTGTCCTCACAGAGGCTGCGCCGCCTGCGGCGGTTTTGGTTGGTCCGGAGGGCGGATTCTCGGACGCTGAACGCGCGCGATTGCGGGGGATGGAACAGGTGGTGCCGGTGGGGCTAGGTCCGCGCATATTGCGGGCAGATACGGCGGCGGTTTCGGTTCTGACGCTGTGGCAGGCATCAGCGGGGGATTGGGGATGAGTGACCGCCCGCCATGCCGCCTAAGCATCTACTTTGCGTCCGAGAAACCGCGCGCCGTTATCCTGCGCCGGGGTCCGACGCGGAATGTCTGTATGATCGAATGGAACACCAAGACCGACACGTTCAAGGATGGGCAATGGGTCAAACACCGTGTCTATGAGGAGAAATGTGATCTGTCGACGGACAGTAAGCACTTTGCTTACTTCGGGTTCAGCGACCACCAAAGCCATGGGCAGATGACTGGCGGCTTCGCGGCAGTCAGCGAGGTTCCATATTTCACGGCTCTTGCCATCTTGGTTGAAGGCAGCACGTGGGGGCATGGAGGACGGTTCGTGGACCGACATCATGTGCTGTGCCCCTACCTTCACAATGATGGTGTTCCACCTTTACCCGCACCTTTACGCTGGGTTTGGCACCCGAACGCCTTTGGTGTTGCGCGTGATCAGGCCCCGCCGTCGCGAGACGTTCGTCCCACTCATTTCGTACTGTCATCTGGTAAGGCAGCATCGATCCAACCCGCTGCCTTGAAGCGGTTTCTGGAGGCATGGCCGCCCGTGCCCAAAGCACCTGTTTTGCCAAAATGGTGCACAGTCGAAGACGGATGCCTATATCGGATCGGGCCGAAGGGGCGACGCATCTTGCTGAAAGATTTCAATGCCATGGAGTTTGAGGCCATCGAGGCACCCTATAGTGGAGTGGTCATATGAGCAGCTTCTTTCGTCCGGAGGCCATGGCGGCCCTGACCCGTTGGCGCGAAGTGCTGATGGCGGCCGCAATAATGGCGATCGGCCTTTGGATCGCGCTGCGGCCCGGCGGGGTGATCGTGACTGGCTTCGGGTACGTCCTGATCGCGCTGGGCGCGGCCTTCATGGTGCCGGCTTTTCGGCGTGCGCGGTTCATCACGGGCGGCGAAGGGCCCGGCGCAGTTCAAGTGGATGAGAGGCGCATCCTTTACATGGGGCCGGTCACGGGCGGCGCGATGGCACTGGACGATCTGACCGTCCTGTCCGTGCGGCGTGACAGGAACGATGAGGTGTCCTGGGTGCTGGCCGATGCGACGCAACTTCTTGTGATCCCGGTCGATGCGGCTGGCGCTGACGCTCTGTTTGACGCTTTCGCGGCGCTTCCTGGCCTCAACGTCGAAAGGCTGATCCGGGCTGTGCAATCGCGCACAAAGGGGTCGCAGCGTCTATGGGCAAGAGACCGCCCCATGGCCTTGACACCCTGACCGCTGCGGGCCACGCCTATGCCTGACACGACGGCAAAGGCGAACGCGAATGTCCATTCCCCAGCAAGGCGGCGGGCCGATTGAGCGGCACGAGCAACTCGCAGAATATCTGGCCGAAGGCTGCAAGCCGAAAGCCGATTGGCGGATCGGGACGGAGCATGAGAAATTTGGGTTCTGCCGCGATACGCACAAGCCTATCCCTTATGAAGGCGAGCGGTCCGTCAAAGCGGTTCTGGAAGGGCTGCGGGATCGGTTCGGGTGGTCGCCAGTAGAGGAAGGCGGCAACATCATTGGCCTTGAGAAAGACGGCGCGAATGTCTCGCTGGAGCCGGGCGGGCAGTTGGAGCTGTCGGGTGCGCCTTTGGAGACGATCCACCAGACCTGTGACGAGGTGAATGAACACCTTCGGCAAGTGCGCGAGGTGGCTGATATCATCGGCGTGGACTTCATCGGCCTTGGGGCAGCGCCGGCCTGGACGCACGAGGATATGCCCCTGATGCCCAAGGGGCGATACAAGTTGATGGACGCCTATATGCAGAAGGTCGGCACTATGGGTCGGACGATGATGCGGCGGACCTGCACCGTTCAGGTGAACCTCGATTTCGCGTCAGAAGCCGACATGGTCCAGAAGATGCGCGTGGCGATTGCGCTGCAGCCCGTGGCGACCGCGTTGTTTGCGAATTCCCCGTTCTTGGACGGCAAGCCGAATGGTCACAAAAGCTGGCGCAGCCGAGTCTGGCGCGATCTGGATGCCGACCGGACGGGCATGGTGCCGTTTGTCTTTGACGAGGGGTTCGGGTTTGAGCGGTGGGTGGAATACGCGCTCGATGTTCCCATGTATTTTGTCTACCGCGACGGCGAATATGTGGACGCACTGGGACAGAGCTTTCGGGATTTCCTAAGGGGTGAATTGCCAGCACTGCCCGGTGAAATGCCGACGCTGAGTGATTGGGCGGATCATCTGACCACGATCTTCCCCGAGGCGCGCGTCAAGAAGTTCATCGAGATGCGGGGTGCTGATGGCGGGCCCTGGCGGCGGCTTTGTGCATTGCCGGCGTTCTGGGTTGGTCTGATGTATGATCAGGGCGCTTTGGACGCGGCATGGGACCTTGCGAAACGCTTCGACGAAGAAACCCGGCAGGAGATGCGCGTAGCGGCCTCTGTCGATGGATTGCAGGCCGAAGCGGGTGGTCACAAGATGATCGATCTGGCGCGCGAGGTACTGGCGATTTCTGAGGCGGGTCTGAAGTCGCGGGCGATGCCCGGTGCCGGGGGGCTGGTGCCGGATGAGACGCACTTCCTCAACGCGCTGAAGGACTCGGTAGAGACGGGGCAGGTGCCCGCCGATGAGCTGTTGGAGTGCTACAACGGCGCATGGGCAGGCGATCTGAGCCGTATCTACGCGGAATTTTCTTACTGAGTTTGCGGTCCTTGAACGCTCGGCAGAACGTGGCGCTTGTAATAGTCGCGTGCAGCAGCCTTGCGAGCCACTTCTGAGCGGTCTGCGGCCTCGCCCTCCAGTGCAGGTGCGAATGCAGGATGCGCTGGCACGGGTTGTTTGCGATCCGGCGCGCTATCTGGCCCAAACCGGTTGGGACCGTTTGTGCCCGCTTGGCATAGCCAAACCAAGAACCAGATGGATGCGATGAGCGTTGGGACGGTCATTACGAGCGAGGCAAGAAATACGCCGCCTGCACTGCCGCCAGCTGCGGCTGAGCCGGTCAGGACAATGCCACCAATGGCAGAGATGAAGGCCACCAATGCCGGCATGAAAATCCGCCAGCCGCTGCGGTCAGTGTCGTGCAATCGCCGGATCGTGACGGACAAGTTTGGAATGTAGAACAGGAGGATCGAGCCGATAAAGATCGGCCATTCGTAGCCCGCGAACAGAGAGTTGAAATAGGCCTCGGCCCGGACCGGGTCCTGCATCATCGTCGCGAAGGCCGGATCAGTTGCGGCGCGACTGGCCATGTGAAAGCCGAAGTAACCGCCGACGACCCCACCCAAAAGCGTTTGCCAAAGGAAGAACCACCAGTATTCAGCCCGACGCGCGCGACCGAAAAAATCGAACATGCGGATGTAGCACCGTCCAACTGCTCTGAAAAAGCCCATTCTCTCTACCCCAATACATGCATGCCGGCTCTCCGGCGGTTTGGGGAAAGATCGAATGGAATTGTGCCGTAGATTGGGCGGTGCCACGGCATTCTTTTGGGAATTCAATGCCCAAATGACAAACGGCCCGCCAATTGGCGGGCCGTCGTCAGGTTTAGTATGACCCCAGCTTAGGATGCTGCGGGCGCGTCGTAAGGATCGTTGCCGTATTCGTTCGAGCCCACGGTGCCGCGCTGGACGAACCAGTAGATCACCAAGATAATGCCGACGAGCGGCACGAGCAGGATCAGCAGCCACCAGCCGGAGCGGCCCACATCGTGCATGCGGCGCACAGCGACAGCGATGCCGGGAATGATCAGGCCGAGGAACGCAATGATCGACACGATTGGCATGCCAATGGCGCCGTCAACGATAGAGGCCACGACGTTGACGATGATGTTGAACAGGTAGAACCACCAATACTCCGAGCGGCGGGCACGGCCCGAGAAGTTGGCGTAGTTTGCGAAGACGTGCTTCACAGCAGTCATGAAATCCATTGGAAAGTCCTTTCAGGGTCCGGTCTTATCATTGTGACGGTGGCTCGTATTGGGTGTTTGGAAATGAACCCCTGGCCTCCGTTCGGCGACACATTTGCGTGAGGTCCTTGCGAAATCAACGAAATTAACCATCGGGTAAGGAAACCCGCCGGTCAGTGTGCCGATCTAGTAGCATTCGCCACTCTTGAGCGGTCCGAAATGCCTATTTCTGCAACATTTCCTGATAGTAGCGTTGTACTTCCGCCAATCGTTGCTCCTCGGTATCTGCGCGTTCGTCGAGTGCCGGATGATCTCCGCGAGGCACCTTTCGCCAAGGGGCCGGATCTGGACCATATTGATTGGGTCCATGTGACCCGCGCATCAGCAGCAAAGCTGCAAGGGCAACCCAACCGATAACTGGCAGGAGAATAAGCAGGATCCATCCGGTATGGTGGCCGCTGTCATGCAAGCGACGGCACGCGGATGTCAGCAACATGATGCTCAGAAGGGCAGACAAACAAAGAACGATCATGAGGAAATCGAAGGGCAGCTTCTCGTCCATCTCCGTCCAACGCGGCACTTGCAGGAGCACTGCAAATCCCAATGCGCCAAGTGATGCTGTCCACCAGAACTCCGCCCTTCCCGTACGACCACGGACGGTGAAAATGTATGATAGGCTACGGACCAGAGAACGTCCGGGCGACATGGCATTACCTCGATACTTCCATGAGGCGAGTGCCACGGTACCGCGGCGAAAATTGGGCAAATTAGAGGGCGTGTTAGCCCTTTTGGCCAATCCGAGGCTCTTCGCCGCGCGCGATGCGGCGAATGTTTGGGGCATGGCGCACCAAAATCAGTAAAGCGAGGGCTATGCAGAATAGCGTGGCTTCAGGTCGCCCGAGTGCAAGCGCCGCAAGCGGGCTGGCTGCCGCCGCGACCAGTGCGGCAAGCGACGATATGCGAAAGGCACCCGCGGTCACGGCCCAAACTGCGCAAGCTGCCGCGCCGAGAGGCAGGGCAAGCGCCAGCAAAGTGCCCAGAAAGGTTGCCACGCCTTTGCCGCCGCGAAAGCCCAGGAAGACCGGGAAGCAATGGCCAAGAAAGGCGCAGAAGCCCGCCAGTTGTGCAGCATCATCGCCCAAGGCTGCCCGTGCAACCAAAACGGCGATGGCCCCTTTGCCCGCGTCCAGCACTAGGGTCAGAAAGGCTGCAACCTTGTTTCCCGTTCGCAAAACGTTCGTGGCGCCGATGTTGCCCGATCCCACTTGGCGTAGATCACCTAGTCCGAACAGTCGGGCCATTACGATGCCGAATGGGATGGACCCAAGAAGGTAGGCGAGCACGGCGGTGAGCCCAAGCAGGCTTGCGGTGGTGTCGATCGGCGGGATCATGCCCCGGCCTCAAAAACCTCGGCCCCACCAACCCAAGTCCGCAGGACACGGCCCTGCATACGGGACAGATCGAATGGAGTATTCTTGGATTTTGACTGCAACTCGGCTCGATCCAGGACGAAGGGTGCGTCTGGGTCGAACAAGATCAAATCCGCCGGAGCCCCCGCAAAAAGACGGCCACCGGGCAACCCAAATCGTTGCGCGGGTTTAAGCGCCAACGCGCCAAACAACTCAGCCAGGGTCAGTTGGCCCGCGTGATAGAGCCGAAGCGCTGCGGGCAGAAGTGTTTCAAGTCCAACCGCGCCACTGGCGGCTGCCTCAAACGGCAAGCGTTTGCTTTCTTCGTCCTGCGGCGTGTGCATGGAGCAAATGATGTCGATTGTGCCATCCCGCACGGCCTCAACCATTGCCATGCGGTCGTCTTCCGAGCGTAGCGGGGGCTTGAGCTTGAAGAAGGTCCGATAGTCGCTAACGTCAAATTCGTTTAGCGTGAGGTGATGGATGGACACGCCCGCCGTCACGTCCTGCCCTGCGGCTTTGGCGCGTTGCAGGGCTGGTAGGGCGATGGCGGTGGAGATCTGGTCGGCGTGATAAGCCACACCTGTCATCTCGGCCAGTGCGAGGTCACGCTCCAGCCCCAAGCGCTCCGCCATGGGGGAGACGGCAGGAAGGCCTTTGAGAGAGGCGAATTTACCCGAAGTGACGGCAGCTCCATCGCTCAGTACGGGATCTTGCGGGTGGCCGACGATGAGCGCACCAAGTGAGCGTGCATAGGTCATGCAGCGGCCCAGGACCTTGGTGTTCGTCACCACACGGTCCCCATCAGAGAAGGCAACGGCACCGGCATCGCGCATGAACCCCACCTCGACCATTTCGCGGCCTTCGCGCGCTTTGGTCAGCGCTGCCATGGGGGCTACCCTAACCTTCGCTTCATCGCGCGCGCGGCGGATAACGAATTCCAGCACCTCGGGCGTGTCGATCGGGGTTGTGGTGTCGGGCCGCGTGACCATTGTTGTGACACCGCCCGCGGCCGCGGCCAGACCGGCGGTGCGGAAGCTTTCTTTGTGACGTTCGCCCGGTTCGCCGACTTTCACACCGACATCCACGATACCTGGAGCAAGGCATGCGCCCCCGCAATCCATGCCGCCCGCCCGCGTCCCTTCTCCGGTTTCTGCGATCAAGCCATCTTCGATCCGGACCCAACCGAGGGTTTCGGTCCCGGCGTCAGGGTCGATCAAGCGAGCATTGTGGAGGAGTGCGTTCGTCATGGGGTTAGTCCCTCGCTTGCCGTTCGGCGAAATTCAAGGCCCCACGTGCCTCGCGCATTTGCCTGTAAACCTCGCGTGCCGCGATGATGTTCCGAAACCCGACCCGGCGCGGCATGCTATTGTTGGAAGGCCGAACCCTGCCTTCCTTGAAAATCACGCTTCCCGGCACACCGTCTTCCAGTTCCAACATATCCATGTCGCGGATGCGGAAGCTTTCCAACTTGCGCCGGCCGAAGGCATTGGTGGCAATGAATGCTGACCTATCCGTCAACGTGTACCATGTGGTCGACCGTATATAGGCGTCCGCCAAGACATGGCCTGCCATCAGGTAGAGGCCGACAAACAGGAAGGGCAAACCGAACAACGGAAACAGATTGAACGGAAAGCCTGGGCCGTTGCCTGCTATGAACGACGCGGTTGCCATCCAGAACAGGGCAAAGGCTGCAAAGGCCGCGCCAAAGAAGCCCTGAAAACCGAGCGCGTCCCGCCAGCGAATGCCAGCCTCGGGCTGGCCTTGCCACAGGATGGTTTCATCCTGCTCGAGAATGCCGCTCCAACTGTCATCCACGGTCAATTCCACCCTACAAATATGGCGAGAACGGCGAACGCTGCGATGGCCAATAACATGTATAGAGCAATGGGCGGGACCGTTTCGCGCTCGGGTTCGGAGTGCGGTTTTACGCTTGGTGCGGGGCTGACCTCGGCCTTGGGAAGCGTCGCGGTATTGTCGGGCTGCGCCAGAGGAACCTTGGCAATTTCCGTGGCTTGAGGGCCCGGAGCGAAGGTGCCGGATATGGCGTTGTCTGGCACCAAAAGAACTGCGCCTTCCAGCGCGTCGAGGCGACGCTGATCGTCGGCGGGGATGCCGGTCTCGGGCGTGAAGGCGAGCTGGATGTAATCGCTAAGGGCCATGCCGCCGAGGTCGTCGACCGGGAACATCTCGATCTGGTCCGTGTCGAGTGCGTCGAGGCCGAGCCACTCGGTCAGCAGCGGCAGGTCAGGCGCCTCGCCCTTCTGGCGGGTGAGGTTGGTGTGGGAGACGGTGACGGGTTCGTTGAGGGCGAAGATGTGAAGCTGGGTCATTTTTCAAGTCTTTCAATGGCTTGTCGGGCGAGTTGAAAAACCTGATACGGGTTTTTGATCGCCCGAAAGGCAAAGCGGTTGTCATTTCTGTTCTTGCCGACAAGAGATGCCCAGAACCCGGGTGAGACTTGGTCCCTTTCGAAATGTACTTCGCCAAAGCTTGATCCATGAATGGAAATTGCCATCCCAGAATAGAGGCGTTTTTCGCCAAAGTATCTCTTGCCCGATAAGCGCGTGATCATGACGCGCTTTGAAGTAAGCGCGAAACGTGTGCGTCGACGAGTCTCCAAGAAGCGGAGCATCGGGAGCCACAAGATCAAAGCGCCGAATGCGAACATAATAGCCATGATCAAGCGAGGATCGCCTACCTGTTGACCTGGATTGGATGGCGTAATGATGAAGACTATCGGCACCATTGCTAAGAAAATGATGCCGTTCAGTATGTTGATCTTTGGCAATTCCAGTGCGGACCTGGCAAGACTTGGCCTCCCCTGCCACAGAACCTCCTCACCCTCCTGCAAATGCCGCGTCCAGTCGTAATCGTCGCTCACGCCGCCACCCGCCTTTCACGCAAGTTCTCCGCCAGCAACTCCATCGCCGCCATGCGCACGGCGACACCCATTTCGACCTGTTCCTGGATGACGGACCGGTTGATGTCATCAGCCAGCACGCCGTCGATCTCGACCCCACGGTTCATCGGGCCGGGGTGCATCACAATTGCGTCGTCCTTAGCCACCGACAGCTTTGCCGCGTCGAGTCCGTAGCGGTGGTAGTATTCCCGCTCGGACGGGATGAAGCCGCCGTCCATCCGCTCTTTCTGGAGCCGCAGCATCATCACGACATCGCAACCCTCAAGCCCCGTCTCCATATCGTCGTAGACCTCCACTCCCCAATCTGCGACGCCCGACGGCATCAGCGTGGGCGGGCCGATCAGGCGGATGCGGTTTTCCATTTTGCCCAGAAGCAGGATGTTGGACCGCGCCACGCGGGAATGGGCGATGTCGCCACAGATCGCGATGTTCAGCCTGTGCAACCGTCCCTTGGCGCGGCGGATTGTCAGTGCATCCAGCAGCGCCTGCGTGGGGTGTTCGTGTCGCCCATCGCCTGCATTAAGGACCGCGCAGTTCACCTTGTCGGCCAACAGCTTCACCGCGCCGGAATGGGGGTGGCGCACGACCAGTAGGTCGGGATGCATGGCGTTGAGCGTCAGAGCGGTGTCGATCAGTGTCTCACCCTTCTTCACGCTGCTCGTCTGCATCGCCATGTTCATCACGTCCGCCCCAAGACGCTTGCCCGCAATCTCGAAACTAGCCTGCGTCCTCGTCGAGTTCTCGAAGAACATATTGATCTGGGTGAGGCCCCTGAGCGGTTGACCATGATCGCGGCTGCCACGTTCGGCCTCTGCATGGATATCAGCGCGGTCGAGAAGGGTGGTTATCTCCGGGGGCGAAAGCTCTTCGATGCCAAGTAGATGCGGCTTGTCGAAACTCATGGGCGGCCCTCCGGTTTGGCGGCTTATAGGGGGCGGGGTGGGGCTTCGTCCAGCCTCAGGCACGGGTGATTGAGACGGAGATGTCCTGGCCCTGCCGGTTCGAGTGACGACGGCGGTAGAGCTTGCTGCCGACCCAGGCCATGTAGCCAGTAGCCCAGGAGCAATCGATTTCGATCCGGTCGGTCCAGCGGCAGCCATCGCCTTCGGGCTCAACGGTCAGGGTGTGGTCCCAGGTGCGGATCATGAACCCGTATTCCCGGCTTTGGATCAGGCGCGCAGCCCGGTCGAGCCGCTCGACATGCACCTGATAATTCGGATTCCGCATCACGCCCCAAACCGTGACGTTGAGGGTATAGGTTTCGCCTTCGACAAAATTGCCCTTCGGCAGGTCCTTGTAGGTGGCCACGCCACGCGTGGCCTCGGCCATTTCTTTAAAGCTCAAAGCCTCTGCGAACACCGCATCGGCATCGCGGGGGTAGAGAGCGGAGACGGTCAGGATGCGGGACATGGACAAACGATGGCAGGCCTTTCCGCCCCCCGCAATAGGGCCTAGCTTAGCGGCAATGGACGAGTCGGTGGGATATTGGGACGCGCTTGCCGCGCTGGACTGGCAGGTGGAGCTTGGCGCCGATGAGGCGATCCTTGATCTGCCCGTTGATCGGTTCGATCTGCCCTTACCAACACCCGCGCCGAAACCAGCCGCAGCACTCGTGACACAAGCCGCGCCTGTTCAGCCTGCCTCACCCGCCGTCGATACTGTCGCTATTGCCAAACAACTTGCCGAAAGCGCCGGATCGCTGGACGTTTTGCGCGCAGCGATGGAGGGGTTCGAGCATTGCGACCTGAAGCGTGGTGCGCGGAATTTCGTTTTCAGCGACGGGCACCCTTCGGCCCGCGTCATGGTTGTCGGCGAAGCGCCGGGGCGGGATGAAGACCAGCTGGGCAAACCGTTCGTCGGGCGTGCCGGTCAGCTGCTCGACAAGATGTTTGCGGCGATTGGGTTGGACCGGCAAGTGGACGGTGCGGGAGGGCTCTACATCACCAACATGCTGCCATGGCGGCCACCGCAAAACCGCGATCCGAAACCGGAAGAGCTGGCGATGATGCAGCCCTTCACGCGGCGGCACATCGAACTGGCGGAGCCGGATGTGGTTGTGCTGATGGGCAACCATGCCTGTGCCGGGTTGCTCGGACGGCGCGGGATCACACGAATGCGCGGGAATTGGGAGGATGTGTTAGGCAGACCGGCCATGCCGATGTTCCACCCTGCCTATCTGCTGAGAAATCCGGCGGCGAAGCGGGAGGCCTGGGCGGACCTGTTGGAGATCAAGGCGCGGCTGCAGGGATGAAATGGTTTGGGTCTCAACTCCACAACCTTCGCTGGACGGCGCTGGCGCTGGTTACGACCCTTGCAGCAGCGCCCCTTGCCGCCGATCCTTTGCGGATTTTGGACTTAGAGACACTAGCCGCACAGGCTGGCCCATACGAGACACGTATCGGTCAAGTCGGGGTCGCACCCCTTCCTGATGGTACAATCGTTTCAATCCTTCGATCAGGCGATATTGACCTCTGTGATCCAGGTCCGGACCCGGCATTTGGTACGGCCATCGTTGATGTTTTGCAGGCGCAAATGCTGATCCGCGAATGCCCGGTGTTCTCATCGCCACAGACAGAAACGCGTTTGGAAGCACTCAGGGATCTCGCCATCCCGCGCTATGCCGCACTGGTTGATGCGTCGCCTGAAACCGTTCGTGAAGCCTATGACGCGGCGTTGGACGGCATGAACCTTCCCGTTTTGTGCGACCAATATGTTGCCGCCAGACTGCAAGAGTGGACATCGCCTGAGATGGAAACGCGCCTGCGGTTGTCGATGGTGGCGGATCGGTATCCAGCCTATGCCTGTACATGGATTGTTAATGAGCAACCTTGATCAAACCCGCCCCTTCATCCCCTGCCGCATTGCGGTTCTTGCGGTAAGCGACACGCGTACGCTAGCCGAAGACAAATCCGGCGACGTGCTCGTTCAGCGTTTGACTGATGCGGGCCACATCCTCGCCGCGCGACAGATCCTGCGCGACGACCGTGAGCAAATTGCGGATCAGTTGCGCCAGTGGTGCGCGAATCCTGAGATTGACGTGATCCTCAGCACCGGAGGCACTGGCCTCACGGGCCGTGATGTAACCGTTGAAGCGCATCGTGATGTCTATGAAAAAGAAGTCGACGCGTTCGGAACCGTATTTACCCATGTCTCCATGGCCAAGATCGGCACCTCAGCGGTACAATCCCGCGCGACGGGCGGCGTCTCCAACGGCACCTACCTTTTCGCGCTGCCCGGTTCCTCAGGCGCTTGCAAGGATGCCTGGGATGAAATCCTGGCCTATCAGCTCGACTATCGGCACCGGCCCTGCAATTTCGTGGAAATCATGCCGCGTTTGGACGAACACAAGCGACGGAAATAACGCGATCGTGCGTGTTCTTGGACGGACGCCCATGCGCCGCTACATAGTTATAAACGCTTCACCCTAAACCCGGGACATGAAAATGCGGTTTTTTGGTCGCGCTGTGATCGGACTTTTCCTGACTGCGCTGACAGTCGGCCTTCTGGCTTTCGCCGGTTACACGACTTATGGCGCGCTTCAGGCGCGTTGGGCGGATGAAGGCCGCCCGCCGCAGGGACGCGAGCGGGTGTTTGCAGTTGAGGTGGCCCCCCTCACCTTTGGTGAAGAGACGCCCGTGTTGACGGCGTTTGGCGAAATCCTGTCGCGGCGCACGCTTGAATTGCGGGCACCGGCAGAAGGGACGGTCGTTGAACTTTCGGAGGTGTTTGAAGAGGGCGGCGCTGTCGAGGAAGGCCAGCTTCTGCTGCGCATCGATCCCTTTGAAGCGCAATCAGCCCGCGATACGGCAGCGGCTGACCTTCAAGACGCAGAGAATGAGCTGGCCGAAGCGGAACGCGCGCTGGAGCTTGCGGCAGAAGAAGTAGCGGCAGCGCGTGCTCAAGCCGATCTGCGCGCCACGGCCTTGGCGCGTGCTCAGGACTTGGCGGACCGAGGCGTGGGTTCTGCCGCCGCGGTCGAAACCGCAGAATTGGCAGCGGCAACGGCCAATCAGGCAATCCTATCGCAGCGACGCGCCCTGGCGCAGGCCGAGGCGCGGTTGGACAATGCCGGCACAGCGCTTGAGCGTCGCCGTATCGCGCTGGCGGAAGCTGAACGTCGGCTGTCACAGACCGAGCTTTACGCGGCCTTTGAGGGCGTCCTGACGGATGTGGATGTTGCCGCTGGACGCTTAGTGGGGCGCAATGAGCGGTTGGGCAGTCTGCTGGACAATGAGGCGCTTGAGGTCGCATTCCGAGTTTCCACCGCACAGTACGTGCGTCTTCTGGAAGAGGGCGGGCAGCTGACCGAACGCCCGGTGCGCGTAATCCTGGATGTCTTCGGCCTTGATGTGCAAGCGGAGGCCACGCTGACCCGCGAAAGTGGCTCGGTTGAGGAGGGCCAGACCGGCCGTCTGCTTTTCGCGCGCCTCGACGCACCGCGTGGTATGCGTGTGGGTGATTTCGTGCGGGTTGAGGTGGATGAGCCGCCTTTGCCCTTCGTGGCGCGCTTGCCCGCCACGGCCCTGGGTTCGGACGGGCAGATCCTGGTGCTTGGGGACGATGACGTGCTTGAGGCCGTATCAGTTGAGTTGATGCGCCGTCAGGGCAATGATGTGCTGATCCGGGGCGAAGGGCTGCGCGACCGCGAAGTGGTGGTGGCCCGCACACCCGTTTTGGGGGACGGCATTCGCGTGAACCCAATCCGCCCGGATGCCGCTGATGCGCCTGAGGAACCAGATACCATCGCGCTCGACCCCGAACGCCGCGCAAGACTGATCACCTTCGTCGAAGGAAACAGCTTCATTCCATCAGACGTGCGCGACCGCATGTTGCGACAATTGAATGAGGAAGAGGTTCCGGCCCGCATGGTGGCCCGTATCGAAGCCCGGATGGGCAGCTGATATGCGTGCCTTGCCCAATAGCGCAGGCGGCTTGCTGAGCTACTTCACCCGTCATCGCACGGCGGCAAATCTGCTGCTTGTCGTCATGATCGTCACGGGCCTTGCTGCCTTCCCGCAAATGCGCGCGCAGTTCTTCCCCGATGTCGTCAGCGACACGGTTGAGCTCCGTTTTGTGTGGGACGGGGCAGGGGCCGAGGATGTCGATGAAGGCATTGTCGCGGTGGTGGAACCTACGCTGCTGGCTGTGGCCGGCGTCGTCTCTTCCGAAGCGCAGTCAAATGAAGGCCGGGCCTATATCGGGTTGGAGTTCGAACCGGGCTGGGACATGGACCGCGCCGCCGATGATGTGCAGGCCGCGCTCGATACGATCACCGATTTGCCGGAAGATGCCGAAGAGGGGCAGGTCAGGAGAGGCAATTGGTTTGATCGGGTTACGGACGTCGTGATCACTGGCCCAGTTGCCACCGAGCAGATCGGGCGCTTTGCCGACGAATTTGTGACGCGCCTGTTCGATGTGGGTGTCACCAATACAACGATCCGGGGCGTTGCCGCGCCCGAGACAGTTATCGAAATCCCCTCCGCCAACCTGATCCGCTATGACATTTCGATGGCCGAAATTGCGCGCGTTGTTGGTGAAGCCGCCGCGACGGCACCGGCCGGGGATGTTGACGCCGCCAACGCACGCATACGCACTGGTGGCGAGGCCCGCACCGCAGAGGCCATCGCCGCCCTGACCTTGCGGATCAACGATGATGGCTCGGCCCTGACCATCGGTGACGTTGCCCTAATCGAAGTGAACGGTATTGACCGAGAGCGTGCTTTTTTCGTGGGAGAAAATCCTGCGATCACGATCCGCATCGACCGCACCGAAGATGGCGATGCTATTGCCATGCAGGAAGCGGTTGAACAGGTAGCCGCGTCACTTGAGGCCACGCTTCCTGCCGGAAGCTCCATTGATTTGATCAATACGCGGGCCGAGGCGATTTCCGGCCGCCTTAATATCCTGCTCGATAACGCGCTGTTGGGCTTGGGCCTTGTCGTCGCGCTGTTGTTTTTGTTCCTGAACGCACGCACGGCGTTTTGGGTCGCCATGGGCATCCCGGTGGCTTTGACGGCGGCCATTGCGCTTATGTGGTTGGCGGGTCTAACCATAAACATGATCTCGCTCTTTGCGTTGATCATCACGCTTGGGATCGTGGTCGATGATGCCATCGTGGTGGGGGAGCACGCCGATTATCGTGCGCGACAATTGGGAGAGCCGCCGGTCGTCGCCTCCGAGAACGCAGCACAGCGCATGGCAGCCCCCGTTTTCAGTGCCACGATTACAACTGTTCTGGCCTTTACCGGCCTCGTCGCTATCGGCGGGACGTTCGGAAATCTGATTGCTGACATCCCTTTCACGGTGATTGTGGTTCTTATTGCATCGCTCGTGGAATGCTTCCTGATCCTGCCCAACCACATGGCGCACGCGCTGGCGCATTCTGCGAAGACCCATTGGTATGATCTGCCGAGCCGCGTCGTGAATCGCGGCTTTGATTGGGTCCGTGACATGCTGTTCCGGCCCCTTATGCGCTTCGTGGTCTGGGCCCGATACCCGGTAATCGCCCTGGTGATTGTGATCCTGTCAACGCAAACAGCCTCCTTCATTCGCGGCGACGTAATCTTCCGCTTCTTCAATGCGCCTGAGACAGGCAGCGTGACGGGCAATTTCGCGATGGTCGATGGCGCGACCCGCGCCGACACGATGGCGCAAATGGCCGAGTTGCAGCGCGCGGCAGAGGCGGTGGGGGCTGAGTTCGAGGCTGAGCACGGCGTGAACCCGTTGGCCTATGTGCTTGCGCAAGTGGGTGGCGGCACGGGGCGGGGGTTGGCCGGGGCAGACAACAAAGATGCCGATCTTTTGGGGTCCCTCGACATTGAGTTGATCAGTGCGGACCTGCGCCCCTATTCTAGTTTCGCCTTTGCGAGCGCCTTGCAGGACGAGGTGCGCCAACTGCCGCTGACAGAAACGCTGAGCTTTCGTGGCTGGCGGGGCGGACCGGGTGGTGATGCCATCGACGTGCAGATTTTCGGGGCCGAGACGGAAACGTTGAAGGCCGCCTCTGAAGCGCTGCAAACGGCCCTTGTGGTCTATCCAGAAGTTACAGGCCTGCAAGACAGCATGGCCTATGACCGTGAGGAATTGAGCCTTGAGTTGACGCCGCAAGGCGAAGCGCTTGGGTTCGACATTGCCACGCTCGGCAGCACGTTGCGCAATCGCCTTGGCGGGATTGAAGCAGCCACATACCCCGATGGTCCACGCACGGCTGCGATCCGGGTGGAATTGCCTGCGGACGAACTGACCGCCGATTTCCTGGATCGTACCCTGCTGCGTGCGGATAGCGGTCAATACGTGCCCTTGGCTGACATCGTTACAGTCACATCGCGGCAAGGCTTCTCAACGATTGCGCGTGAGAACGGGGTTCGCTTGATTACTGTCTCCGGGGATCTGGGCGAAGATGATCCGGCCCGCGCGGAACTTGTGATGACCGAATTGCGCGAGGTGATCATTCCCCGCATCGAGGCGGAGTTCGGCGTTGCAACCCGCCTTTCCGGTTTGGCGGAGCAAGAGCAGGAATTCTTAACCGATGCGTTGGTTGGATTCCTGTTGTGCCTTGTGGGGATCTACCTTGTGCTGGCGTGGATTTTTGCCAGTTGGCTCAGACCCATGGTTGTTATGGCAATCATCCCGTTCGGGCTGGTCGGTACGATCTTTGGTCATGTCGCGTGGGATGTGCCGCTGAGCATGTTCACGGTGGTCGGCCTGATCGGCATGACTGGCATTATCATCAACGACTCCATCGTTTTGGTCACAACCGTCGATGAATATGCCGAAAAGCGCGGTCTCTTCCCGGCTATCATCGACGGCACTTGCGACCGTTTGCGTCCGGTTCTTTTGACGACGCTGACGACAGTTCTTGGTCTCATGCCATTGCTCTATGAGACCAGTCAGGATGCGCAATTCCTAAAGCCGACCGTGATCACTTTGGTTTACGGCTTAGGCTTCGGGATGTTCATCGTGCTTCTTGTGGTGCCGGCTCTGCTTGCGATTGGGCAAGACTTTGGCCAACAGATGCGGGGCTTCCGCCGTGCGCTTGGCTCGGCGGGACACAGCCGTGCGATGGCCCTTAGCATGGGCGCTCTGTGCAGCGCCGTGGCAGTTCTGTTCGCGGCCACGTTCGGATCGCTGGTGGCAAACGGAAGCCTTTGGGGCCCGCTTGCCGCATTGGGGGACAGTGCGTCGGCTGCCTTCATGGCGTTCGCAATCGGCACGCTGGCCCTTTGCGGTTTGGGATGGTTTGGTGCGATTGTTCTGCGCGCTACCGTGCGCCGCAGCGCTCCTTGAAGCGGATCAACCGGTGCAGTGATCCAGTTCGATTGCGCGCTGGCTGCCGATCACTGTGATTCTAAGATCACCGCGGTTCAACGCAAACGGTCCTTGATCAGCAGGAACAACGTCCGCAACGGCCGTGATCGCGCCGCCCTGCCGCTGCGTTGCGGCCTCGGAAACCCAGATCATGGGATCGCGGTGTTCTACGACAACAGTCTCATCGTTGCCCGTGGCAGGTACTTGCGCCCGAACGGTCACGCGCAAACCATCGCTGATTGGCTCGATCGTGCAGGTCACAGCACCAGCGCCCGCCTCAGAAGCCGTATAAGGACGGTCGGACAAGGCAGCCGCAATCGCGCCGTCGCGTGTGGTGCTGGGCGGCAGCGCGCCTTGAAGGTCGACCGAGATTGGCATGCAAACATCATAGCACACGCCAAGTTCCAACCGCCCTTCGACCTCCGCCGCGCCGTTCGTGTTTAACGCGAATTCGACTGGAAGGATTACCGATCCTTCATATCCAACCGACCTCAGTCCGTTAGTGAAAAAGACCTGCGGGCTTGGCCAATGGATGGCCATACCGGTCACACCCTCAACATCGGTCAAGCGCAGCACTGTAGGCACGCCCCCTTCACCCGGCGCGCGCCAATAGGTTTTCCAACCGGGGGCAAGATCAATGCGAATGGCTGCCATGTGCCTGTCGTCCGACAGTCGATAACCGGACAGCAGACTAACCTGCACAACCTCATCGGCCGAGAAGAACTGGGCCGAAGCGGGCAGTGCAGACATCAAGCCGAGCGCAAGTGCGCCAAAGGTGCGGGCGAAAAAGGTCATCGGATCGGAACTAGGAAGTTGCGCCTGAAATTGAAAGTCACGTTTCCGATACCCTGTGCAAGTGCATGACGATTGATTGATTCCGGCAACAGGCCCATGCTTCCCCCATGACAATGCCCGATCTTGCCCATGACCTGACCGGAAAGCTCCTGATCGCGATGCCGGGGATGGAGGATCCCCGCTTCGCCGGTGCGGTCGTGTTCATGTGCGTGCATTCACCGGGCCAGTCCATGGGATTGATCGTCAACAAGCCGATGGACGAGATCACCTTCGCAGAGATGATGGACCAGCTAGAGATCGCCAAGCAGGGCACCACGCCGGACGTTCCCGTGTGCTACGGAGGCCCTGTCGAGCTTCGGCGCGGCTTTGTGCTGCATTCATCCGACTACAAACCGCGTGGAGAAGAGGCTTTGCGCATAGACCATCGCTTCGCCATGACCGGGACGTTGGAGATCCTAGAAGACATTGCAGCCGGGCAAGGCCCGCGCCGCGCCATGCTGGCACTTGGGTATTCAGGTTGGGGCGAAGGCCAGCTTGAAGCCGAAATTCAACGCAACGATTGGCTAACGGCCGATGCGACGCCTGAACTGGTCTTCGATATTGCGATGGAGCGGAAATGGGACGCGGCGCTGGAAAGCCTTGGCGTGACGTCGCTGACCCTGTCCAGCGAGGCCGGTCACGCTTGAGGGTGTGAGGCCCGGCGCAAGCGATCATTGATTGCACGGCCGAGGCCAACCTCGGGGATATCCGCCACATGAATGCGCTTCGCCCCGGTTTTTCGCGCCAGTGCATCAGCCTCGTGCATGACGGAAAACAGGCGCGCGGCTGCTTCGACCAGATCACCGCTTTCTGACAGTGTCAGATCGGCGGCGACAGGCCCGAACCCGATGCGAATGTCGCCGTCCTGAGGCTCGCCTCCAAGGACGAGTGGCACGTTCGTTGCATAATGCCGCTCCATCTGGCCCGGGGCTTCGACACGTCCTGGGGTAAGGTCATCTGCAAGCGGGCCAACAAGCCTCTCGATCTCTTCCCGTGCGATGCCACCCTCTCGAAGCAAACGGACACCCGAGTTGCTCGGGGCCAGTATCGTCGATTCCAATCCCACGCCGCACGGCCCACCATCAATGATTGCGTCAACCTTGGCACCCAGACCGGCGGCCACGTGCGCGGCTTGTGTTGGGCTGACCTGCCCTGAAGGGTTTGCGGAAGGGGCCGCAATCGGTCCGCCGAAAGCCTGCAAAACACGCTGCGCAAGCGGATGCGCCGGGATGCGCACCGCGAGCGTCGGCAGGCCACCACTGACCAGATCAGCAACCGCCCCTTTGGATGGGAGCACCAAGGTCATGGCTCCAGGCCAGAACGCTTCGGCCAAGGATTGCGCTCCGGCTCCCAGCTCCACCAATTCCTCTACATGATCGAGCGATGGAACATGCACGATCAGCGGATTGAACTTGGGCCGCCCTTTCGCCTCGAATATGCGGGCAACGGCCTGACCATTCCGCGCGTCAGCGGCTAGCCCGTAGACCGTCTCGGTCGGGAGCCCAAGCAAACCGCCGTTTCGCAACACGTCAGCCGCTCGGGCAACACCCGCGCAATCATCTTGTAACATTTCGGGGTGAGACAGCGGCATCCGTGACGTAACGTTGAAGTTGCGTAAACTTGGGGGCGGACCCTAGGTCTGACCCATCAGACTGAGGCCCCTAGCGCAATCCAAGCGCTTTCGCAAACCGCCGGGAGGAACCAGACCATGCCCTATAGCGCACCCGTATCCGACATTTCCTTTTGCCTCGACCATGTCGTGGGCTTCGACCGCGTGCAGCAGGCAGAGGTGTTTGCTGAGGCGTCCAGCGATCTTGTGGAGGCGATGCTGACCGAAGCGGGCCGCATCTGTGAAGAGGTTATCGCACCGCTCAACCGTGCCGGCGATCTGCACCCTGCTGTGCTTGAGAATGGCGTCGTACGCACCTCACCCGGGTTTGGCGATGGCTACCACGCCTTGGCCGAAGCGGGGTTCATGGGCATCTCCGCAGATCCTGAATATGGCGGCCTTGGCCTGCCTCACACCGTCACTACCGCGATCAACGAGATGATCGGTGGCGCCTGCTTGTCGCTGGAATTGAATCCGCTGATGACGCAAGGCCAGATCGAAGCGCTCGAACATCACGCCTCGGACGAGATCAAGGCGCTCTATTTACCGAAGCTGACCTCAGGCGAATGGTCGGGCACGATGAACCTGACCGAGCCGCAGGCGGGATCGGACGTGGGTGCACTGACCTCTAAGGCGGAGCCGAACGGCGATGGCTCCTACGCCGTCAGCGGCCAGAAAATCTATATCTCCTGGGGCGACAACGACTTCACAGACAATATCGTGCATCTGGTTCTGGCACGTCTGCCGGATGCTCCAAGCGGAACGAAGGGCATCAGCCTGTTCCTCGTCCCAAAGAAAATCCCAGACGCCGATGGCAATCCCGGCGTTGCCAACAGCCTCAAGGTCGTCAGTCTGGAACATAAGATGGGCCTGCACGGCTCGCCCACCTGCGTCATGCAATATGACGGGGCCACCGGCTGGTTGATCGGGGAAGAGAACAAGGGCATGGCCGCAATGTTCACGATGATGAACAACGCCCGCCTTGGCGTGGCGGTGCAGGGTGTCTCGGTGGCCGATGCAGCCTACCAACACGCGCTGGCCTATGCGCAGGACCGCAAGCAGGGCCGGACAGGTGGTGAAACCGGCATGATCATCGACCACGCCGACGTGCGGCGCATGTTGATGGAAATGAAGGCCGAGGTCTTCGCGGCGCGCGCCATGGCGCTTGATCTGGCCGTTGCGCTCGACCTCGCCAAAACCGGCGACAAGGCAGCCGAGGCGCGCGCTGCGTTCCTGACGCCCATCGCAAAAGCCTATGGCACGGAAACCGGCATCAAGGTTGCCAACATGGGCATTCAGGTCCACGGCGGCATGGGCTTCATTGAGGAAACCGGCGCCGCCCAGTTCGCCCGTGATGTGAGAGTCACGGCGATCTACGAAGGTACCAATGGCATTCAGGCGATGGACCTTGCTGGTCGCAAATTGATGGATGGCGGCGAAGCGGCCTTCGCTTTGCTCGACGAAATCGCCGCCGTTGAGGGTGAGTTCGCATCGGTGATCCAACCGCTGGTCGAGGCGTTGCGCAAAACGACAGAGGATGTGCTGGCGCTCGACATGGGCGACCGTTTCGGCGGCGCAGTGCCATTCCTGATGGCCTATGCGCGGGTTCTCGGCGCGCATTACCATGCTAAGGCCGCAGCCAGCGGCGATGAAACACGCAAAGCGCTGGCACAGTTCCACATCACGCGGCTGTTGCCTGAGGCGCATGCGATGATGGTGCAGGCGCGCTGCGGCTCGGCCGGGCTTTATGACCTCTCGCCCGACGATTTGGCGGCGTAACGCATGAGCGATCTGGGCTTCACATGGAGAACACACAAATCTGGTGAACTTCAAATCTTTCATCGCGGAAAACTCGCAACCACCTTGCGTGGCGCCAAGGCATCCGACTTTTTGGACCTTGCTGCCTCCGGCGATACAGGAGCCGCACAGCAGGAGGCTGCGCGGCTGACGGGAAATTATAAACGAGGCAATGAACGTCTCGCGAAGGGACATCCGCGCAATGCCTGATGGCAACAACCCGATCCGAACCCCGTTTGAACAAACTCCGGCTGAGGCCGAGGCTGTAGAGGTCGCGGACGGTGTGCTGTGGCTCCGTATCTCGCTGCCGATGGCGCTAGATCATGTGAATGCCTACGCCCTGCGTGATGAAGATGGCTGGACGGTCATCGACACCGGGCTCAACACCAAACGCACGCGCGCGATCTGGCGCGCGGTCTTCGATGGCCCGCTTGCCGGTGCGCCGGTGCGCCGCTTGGTTGTGACCCATCACCACCCTGATCATGTCGGCCTCGCCGGATGGTTCCAATCGCAAGGCATCGAGTTGTCGATGACCCGCACCGCCTGGCTTTTCTCACGCATGCTGACACTGGATGAGCAGGCGCAGGCCACCAACGAACAGGTGCAATTCTGGATCGACGCGGGCATGGTCCCGGACGTTCTCGAAAAACGCCGGGCTGAGCGTCCGTTCAATTTCGCCGACATCGTTTACCCCATGCCCCTTGGCTTCACCCGGTTGATCGAAGGTGACACGATCAAAATGGGCGGTCGCACCTGGGACATTCGCTTTGGCCATGGCCACGCCCCCGATCATGCGACGTTCTGGAGCCGGGACGGAGAGCTTGTGATTGGCGGAGACCAACTGCTCGCCACGATCTCTCCCAACATCGGCGTCTATGCGACCGAGCCAGAGGCCGACCCGGTGGGTGAATGGATGGCGGCTTGCGAGGCGCTTCAGCCCCACGCGCTTGAGACACAGCTTGTGCTACCAGGCCACAAACTGCCCTTCACGGGGCTGCCCTCTCGCATGCGCCAGTTGATCGACAATCACCACGGTGCGCTCGACCGCCTGCGCGCCCATATCGCCAAGGCGCCGCGCACCGCGGCTGAATGCTTTCCACCGCTGTACAAACGCACGATTGATGAGGGGACGTATGGCCTCGCGCTGGTCGAAGCGGTGGCCCATGTGAACCATCTGCACCGCATCGGCGCAGTCACACGCGCCCGCCGAGCCGATGGGGCATGGGAATACAGCCTCGGCTGATCACATTTCGCCCCAGCGGCTTGACGCCACAGGCGCTTGGGGCTGACACTTTCCCCATTCTGCGATATTCCGACGCGCAAATGATTTTCCGAGGCATGAGGGACCAGACCAATGGCCGACAATGACGACTACAAGCACGGTGAAATGGACATCCGCGAACAGGAAAAGACGTTCGATGGGTTCATGAAGTGGTCCACCAATGTGGCCATTATCTCGATCCTGATCGTTATTGGCCTGGCGATCTTCGCCACATGATCCGCGCCTTCCGCATCGCCGCCGCTGGGCTCGTCGCGCTGGCGCTGGCTGGCTGTGCAGGTGAGGCTGTGTGGGACTCAGACGAGGCGGTCGCACGCGCGACCTACGTTCCCGCTGGCCCCGCCACGGTGACGCTGATCACGTCGATCAATACCCGCAACGGGTCTGGCGCACATTCCGCGCTTTTGATCGACGGCGCGCAGCGGTTGCTGTTTGATCCGGCTGGAAACTGGCACAATCCCGGCGTGCCTGAGCGCAACGATGTCCTGTTCGGTATGTCACCGGGATACATGGACCTTTACCTCGCGTTTCAGTCCAATGGCGTGTTTGAAGCGCATATGCACACGGTCGAGGTATCACCACAGGTCGCGGCGCAGTTAAGCCAAGCCGTTCAGGCCTACGGCCCGGTGGCACCTGCATTCTGTTCGCGCTCAATCACGGAAATCCTTTCGGGGACTCCAGGGTTCGAGACAATCTCACCGGGCTTCTTCCCGGACAATACGATGGAACAATTCGCGCAGTTGCCGGGTATCACCTACCAACTTGTCGAAGGCACCATTTCGGATGAAGCCAACGGAAGCGAAGAGGTACTGGCAGCGCAGGTTGCTGGAACGAACTGAGCCCTTTGAGCGAAGGCCCAAAACAAAACCCCCGCGGCCAGGCCTCGGGGGTTTTTTTGATTTTCTGATTCGCGGGTCGGACCCGTCAAGGCTTCCTTACAGGAGACCTTCGCGCTGCGCCTTTTTGCGCGCCAGCTTGCGGGCACGGCGAATGGCTTCAGCCTTCTCGCGCGCACGCTTCTCCGACGGCTTTTCGTAATGCTGCTTGAGCTTCATCTCACGAAAGACGCCTTCACGCTGAAGTTTTTTCTTCAGGGCGCGGAGTGCCTGATCGACGTTGTTGTCGCGAACACTGACCTGCATGTGGTGTCACCACCTTTCTAGGTTAGAATTGAGCGTAGGTGCAGGAGGTGGCCGTATAGCAACGACCTCCTACCTTGTCTACCATGGCGGTATGGAGGCCTTGAGATGAGTGACCAAAGCGACGCGATCCTTGATGCAGCGATGATGCATGTGCCTTTCGACGGCTGGTCAGAGGCGAGTTTTGCTGCGGCCGCATCGGATGCTGACGTTTCAATGGCGGAGGCCAAAGCACTGTTTCCGCGCGGGGCGGTGGACCTTGCCGTGGCGTTCCACCGTCGCGGTGACCGCGCACTGGCCACAAAGCTTGCGCAAACCGATCTGACGGGAATGCGCTTTCGTCAGAAGGTGGCCTGGGCGGTCAAGGCGCGGCTCGATGCGGTTGAAGATGATAAGGAAGCGGTCCGCCGCGGCGCGACCTTGTTTGCCTTGCCGCTCTATGCGGCGGATGGGGCGAAACTTGTGTGGGAGACCGCAGACACGATCTGGGCGGGGCTTGGCGACACGTCCGAGGATCTGAACTGGTACACAAAGCGCGTGACGCTCTCCGGCGTCTATTCATCCACCGTTCTATTCTGGCTGGGCGACACGTCCGAGGGGCATTCAGCGACCTGGGCCTTTCTGGATCGGCGCATCGAAGATGTCATGCGGTTTGAAGAGATGAAGGCCAAGGTGCGCACCAACGCGTTCCTGAAGCCCTTTGCCCAAGGGTTCGAGCGGTTTGCCTCATCGGTCAAAGCGCCTGCGCGCCGTGCACCGGATGATTTGCCGGGCCGGTGGCCTTCGTCGGCGGGCTAGCTCCTCCTCCGGTCTTCGACAATCCTCGCAGCTTTTTTGTATCCGGCGGGTTGTGTCCGACCTGCGTCTGGCGTGTTCTGAACGCAACGAAGGAGGCAACAGATGGCAGAAGTGATGCGTGCGATCGAGATTTCGAAACCCGGCGGGCCCGAGGCTTTGCGCCAATGTGAGCGCCCTGTGCCAAGCCCCGGTGCAGAGCAAATCCTGATCCGCATCGACCATGCCGGCGTGAATCGCCCCGACGCGCTTCAACGGGCTGGCAGCTATGCGCCCCCAAAAGGGGCGTCGGATTTGCCGGGGTTGGAAGCCGCCGGTGTGGTTGAGGCGGTCGGCCCTGGTGTGACCCGCTGGCACCCGGGCGATGCTGTGTGCGCGTTGTTGCCCGGTGGCGGCTATGCGGAATTCGCAGTGACCCATCAGGATCATGCGCTGGCTGTGCCTGATGGCCTGAGCATGGTGCAAGCTGCGGCCTTGCCGGAAACCTTCTTCACCGTGTGGTCCAACGTTTTCATGCGCGCCGGGCTGACAGCCGGGCAGCGTTTTCTGGTTCATGGTGGATCCTCGGGCATCGGAACAACGGCCATCCAACTGGCAAACACCCTTGGGGCACGGGTCTTTGCGACGGCTGGCTCGCCAGAGAAATGTGAGGCCTGCGCCGAATTGGGGGCCGAGCGGGCGATCAATTACCGGGAAGAGGATTTCGTCGACATCTTGCGGGCCGAGGGTGGGGCGGATGTAATCCTCGATATGGTCGGCGGATCTTACCTGCCTCGCAACGTCAAGGCGCTGGCCGATGACGGGCACCTGCAGCAAATCGCCTTCCTTCAAGGCCCTAAGGTCGAGTTGAACTTCGCCCAACTCATGGTGCGACGGCTCACGATCTCAGGCTCGACGTTGCGCCCGCAATCGGATGCAGCGAAGGCCGGTATCGCGGCTGATTTGCGCGAAAAGGTCTGGCCGCTTCTCGCCTCGGGGCGCATCGCACCGGTGATGGATCAGACCTTTGCGCTGGAAGATGCTGCAGCTGCCCACGCCCGCATGGAAAGCAGCGCACATATCGGGAAAATCATGCTGAGGGTTGCGTAACGGCCTAGGGCCCGAACATAGCCCATCCGGCGGCCAGCCGGGTCACCGCCGTGATCAGGCAGATCGCAGCGAAAACCCAGGCGATGACGGCGAAGGCAGACGGGAACAGGCAGAACGCAGCAAAGACAGCGATGGTCTCCGCCCCTTCTGCCAACCCGCCCAGGTAGTAGATGCCTTTGTTCGGATAGGCGTCCGACGACATGCCACGCCGTTCCGCGATAATGGAAAATGCAAGGAAAGACGTGCCCGTCAGGATAAACGTTGCCACCAAGACCGCGCCGGGTACCGCGTTTGTGGCCGGATCCGCCAGAACGAAACCAAGCGGGAAACAGGCGTAGAAAACGAAATCCAATGTGATGTCTAGGAAGGCCCCACGATCCGTCGGCTCCGTCATACGCGCAACAGGCCCGTCCAACCCATCCGCCAAACGGTTTAGCGCCAGACCGATCAGCGCCAGCCAGTAAAGCCCGAAGGCCGCGGCCAAAGCAGCCAACAGCCCGACTGCGCAACCCGTCAGCGTGATCTGATCGGCCCGAATTCCGCGCGCAACAAGGCCACGGGCCAAAGGCTCCATCAAGGCGCGTTGTAGCGGTAGAAGGCGGGCATCAATCATGGCCGCGTCTTGGCCCGACGGGAGGTGAGCGTCAATGCACGGCTTCTTGAGCGCCCGGCAAAAGCGCGTCGTTCATCAGATCGTCAAGAAAAAGCGAGATTAGCTGCAGCCGCCCTGAGACATCCGCTTTTCGGTAGACCGACGCGGCCTGCGCCTTCGCCGTACCCTGCGCGGTTTGCCGTAGGTCCGCGATTTCCGCGATCGAGTAACCTTTGATCGCCAACAGCGCCACGTCACGCTCCGCACTTGTCAGCGCCCACTCCGCGAACTTGGCGTCAAGCAGCGCCTGAAATGCCCCTGATGCGACCTGAAGCTGTTCGGTCAGGCGCGTCTGATGGCCTAACGCACGCCGCAACTCAGTGGCTGTGAAGGCGAGGCCCAAAAATAAGGTGACTGTGACGATGCCTTCCACGATATCGCTGTCCGCCAGTGAATTGACGCTTCCCGGACGGACGAAATCGAGCGTGATGTCATACAGAAAATAGGCACAGCAAAGCGCCTGAACGGCAAAAAGGCTCCAAAGCACAACGGGGCGGGAGGGCATGGTTCAGCTTTCCTGTCGCATGGGCCGGCCGCGCAATCGCGGCCGGCAGTGTTGTTGCGGATCAGGCGTCGTCGTCGTCCGCGTCATCATCATCGTCCTCTGCCTCGATCTCGGCAATCCGGCCCGTGGTAAGATCGACCTCGATCTCGAATTCGGCGCCATCCAGCATCACCTCGACCTCCAGCATATCACCCTCGGTCTCAGTCTCTTGGATGGTGTAGCCCTCGGCTTCGAGGAAAGCGAGGATGTCGGCCTCTGCCGTACCGGCCACATCGCCCGGGGTCAGCTGCGCAAATGCAACAGTGGGGGCTGTGATGAGGGCGAGAATTGCGGCTTTAGTTGTGGTTTTCATGGGTAGTTCCTTTCCAGATTGAGAATTGGCCACCGTTTTGTGGCTTGGGCTCATCTGGGCAGATCGCGGGCCATGCGGAATTAGACGTTTGGGGGATGCGCCGGGGCATAGGCCAAAGGTTTAGGCACAAATCCTAGGGGTTATAGCACGCTCTCAGCTGGAACATCCCGGTGGCGCACAGGGCCAATGCGGCGAGGCCGGCCAAAGCCAGAAGCGTCGCCTCCGGCCCGATCCGGCCGATTAACCAAGCGCTCGCAACGGGGCCCGAGGCCGCCGCAAACATTGCCGGGCGAGCCACGTAAGCCATGACCAAAGGGTAATCCTGCGCGCCGAAACGCGCCAAGGGCACCGTGCCGCGTGCAATGGAATAAAGCCCATTGCCTGCGCCATAGGCGATCAATGCGGCGCCTGCGGGCGCATCGAACCACAGGGCCAATACTCCGCTCAGGATAAGGGAGGTTGCCACGAATTGCGTGACAATCGGCGCATGGCGTTCGCGTCCCAACATCTCCAGCAATCGCGCACCGACTTGCGCAGGCCCAATCAAGGCACCAAGCCCCACGGCAGCGGCCAGTGACAGGCCCGTTGCCGTCAGCAACGTGATCAGGTGGACGGAGATTGTGGCAAACACGAACGTCAGGCAAACCGCTATGAAGGCCAGTAGCCTGTGGCGCACGTCCGCCTTCAGCCGGCCTTTGGCGTGGGCGACGGCCCCCGGCGCACCTCGCGGCAGTCCCCAAAGGCAAAGCGGCAGGGTCACGCACAGATGCAAAGCCACGTATCCAAGGCAGGCGCCGCGCCAGCCAAACGCCTCCACCATCCAGGCCGACAGCGGCCAGCAAACCGTACTGGCGAAGCCGCCCCATAGCGTCAGTTGGGTGATCGCCCCACGCGCGCTATCGCCGAAAATCGTGCCGAGGGTCGAGAAGGCGGCATCGTAAAGCGTGGCCGACATACCGCAGCCGATCAGCGCCCAGGCGAGCAGATAAACAGGCACGCCCGGGGCCATCGACAGGCACAAAAGCCCTAAGGCCAACACTATGACACCAACCGACATGACGCGCCGTCCACCCCGCGCGCGGATGAACCGCGCCACATGCGGCGCAGCAACGCCTGAGACCAGCAGCGCGATCGAGACGCCCCCAGTGACCAATTCCATCGGCCAGCCCGTCTCGGCAACGATTGGGGCGGCCAAGACCGCCAGCAGATAGAACGATGATCCCCATGTCAGGATCTGGACCACACCCAGCGCTGCCGTGATGCGGACCCGCAATGTCACTCCCCCGCGACCGCCGCAACATGCTCCGGCAGGCCCGCAAGATCCGCGATCTCACGGTAGCGCGGATGCCCCTCGGGCGGATCAGCATGCTCTAACGCCCAACTCAGACCGTGGGGCACATACACGGCCCACGACCCAGCCGCGAGCGCTGGCACGACGTCGGATTTCATCGAATTGCCTACCATCATCGCATGCTCGGCCCCGCCATGGTCCGCGAAGGCCCTAGAATAAACACTGGGCACCTTCTCCGACACGATTTCGACGCCAGCGAACATCTCACCCAATCCACTCGCGGCCAGCTTCTGTTCCTGATGCAGCAAGTCCCCCTTGGTGATCAGGACCAGAGGATAACGATCCGACAATGCACCAAGCGTGTCTTCCACATGGGGCAGCAACTCAATCGGGTGGCGCAGCATCTCTTGCCCCATATCGAGGATTTGCCCGATCACATGCCCATCGACCCGGCCCTCGGTCACATCCACCGCGGTCTCGATCATCGACAGCATGAAGCCTTTGATGCCGAATCCATAATGGCCGACATTCTTCATCTCGGCGGCCAGCAATCGCTCTTTCAGATGATCGCCCTGGGCGTGATCGGCCAGCAATTCGGCGAAGCGCTCTTCGGTCAGACGAAAGAAACTCTCGTTCTGCCACAGCGTGTCATCCGCATCGAATCCGATCACGCTTAACCTTGTCACGCGCCGTCCCTCTTTTCTGTTGGCCCATCCGTCTTATATAGTGCCGCCTCAGCGCACGCGATGAAACGGGATTCGCACCCAGATGATGACCGACTGGTATATGATGGCAGACAAACGCGACGACACCGAAGATGGTGACGGCGATGTCTCGCTTGCGACCAAGACCAAACCCAAGACGCAGCGCCCGCCGATGTACAAGGTGCTGCTGCTGAACGACGATTACACGCCGATGGAATTCGTTGTGCATGTCCTCGAGCGGTTCTTCGGTATCACGCATTCCCAAGCGGTCGAGATCATGCTGACCGTGCACAAGAAGGGTGTGGCGGTTGTCGGCGTCTTCTCGTACGAAATCGCTGAAACCAAGGTCGCTCAGGTGATGGATTTTGCCCGCCGCAACCAACACCCTCTGCAATGCACAATGGAGAAAGAGGAATAGGGCCAAGCCGCGCCCGTCTCGCATCCAATGACCCCAGACAGATGGACCCTTGCGATCGAGGGCGGTGAGATTGACCCGCCCTCAGGCCCCGTGCTCGTCATGCGCGCCCGCGGTGATGCGGATTTCTCCGCGCTGGGTGAGGTGACCTGTGTGCAAGGCTTCAAGCCGGACCATGATCGCCTCGCTGCACGTGGGCTTACCGTGATGGTCGAACCGGAGGGCCAGTTCGATGCGGCCCTCATCCAGATCGTCAAATCCCGCGCCGCGACCTATTCCGCAATTGCCGAGGCGATGGGCCACCTGCCGCCCGGCGCGCTTGTCATGGTCGACGGCCAGAAGGAAGAAGGCATCGAGGCCATCGTCAAAACCCTTCGCCTTGTGTTCGAGGTCGAAGGTGTGATGTCCAAGAGCCACGGCAAACTCGCCTGGTTCCGCCGCCCAGATGTCTTGCCGCAGCAAGTACTCGATTGGGTCATGGCCCCAGTGCCGACACCTGAGGGCTACTTGACCGTGCAGGGTGGCTTTTCAGTCGACGGGCCGGATCGCGGCTCGGAACTTCTCGTGGCCCTTCTGCCGCAACTGACCGGCCGCGTGGCCGATTGGGGCGCAGGCTGGGGCTATATCTCGGGTGAGGTCCTTGATGAGCAGGAGGGGATCGAAACCCTCGACCTGATCGAAGCCGACCACGCGATGTTGGATTGCGCAGAAATGAACGTCGACGACCCGCGCGCCAGCTTTCACTGGGCCGATGCGACAAAGTTCGCGCCTGATGCCCCGTACGACGCGATCCTGTGCAACCCGCCCTTCCACGTCGGGCGCCGTGCCGATCCGAGCCTTGGCCGCGCGTTCATCGCAGCGGCCGCCAAGGCCCTAGCGCCAAGGGGGCGCTTTTTCATGGTCGCCAACCGGCATTTGCCGTATGAAGATACGCTCAAGGCGTGCTTCGGAACGGGCCGCCTGTTTGGGGAGCTTGAAGGTTACAAGATCTACGAGGCCGCGAAGCCCAAGCGCACCAAGCGCTGAGCCGCGGCCACTGCCAGTCCAATCATCCAAAGGATATCCAGATGGGTCTTTCCATCCAGGGCAAAACCGCCATCATCACCGGCGCCGCGAATGGCGTTGGTCTCGCGATTGCGCGCCATTTCATTGATCGCGGCGCAAATGTCATGTTCGCTGACCGCGACAAGGCGCGCCTCAAAGACGAGTGCGGCGATATTGAGGGTGCAGATGAAAATATCCGCTACTTCGCCGGTGATTTGCGTGAACGCCTGACGGTCGAGAACCTGATCTCCGCAACGCTCGACGCCTATGACCGCGTCGACGTTCTTGTGAATGCCAGCAGGCAAATCTTGACTACCGATCCGCTTGATCCGACCGATACATCGGTCGAGACCATGCTGGAGCAGAACACATTCGCGGCGCTTCGGCTGAGCCAGGCTGTCGCCAAACGCATGATCACGCAGGCCGAGGGCGATGAACAAGACGATGGGCCTGTCGGCTCCATCATCAATGTCTCTTCCATCGCCGCGCGCAGGACGCATCCGGATCTGATGGGATATTCCATCGCCACTGCCGCGCTCGACCAAGTCACCCGCAGTCTTGCAGTGGCCTACGCCCCGCACCGCATTCGTGTGAACGGCGTGGCCTTTGGTTCGGTCATGTCAGCGAGCCTGAAGGACAGCCTGAACGAGACTGACGGTTTGCGGCAAGAAATACGCGAATGCACGCCACTCGGGCGCATTGCGTCGGCCCGTGAGGTTACGTCGGCGGTGCAATTCCTTGCCTCCGACGGGGCCGGTTTTGTGACCGGTGAAACCATCACCGTTGATGGCGGGCGGACGCTACTGGATAGCGTGACAAAAGCGGCGCACTAGGTCAGGACGGGTCGCAGACCCTTGGTGTGTTAGCGAAGTCCTCGACCCAGCCGAACAAGCCGTTCGTTCCATCGGGATTGTCCCATTGCACGAAGACCCAGCCACCAAAATCGCGATACCTGAAATACAGGTTCGCGCCCTGTGGTGGGGAACCGATCACATGGGAGCTTCGGCGCAACCCTGTATGCGCTGCCAATTCCGGGCCACGATAGTTTCTGCATTGGGACAACTGGCCCGTCTCAAAGGGGATTGCTGTCAAGCCGCGGTATCGGTCAATAACTGTCGGTATGCCCGCTTCCGACGCGGTTGAGTTCGGGTTGATCGCGCACCCCAGCGCAGCCTCACGCGCCCGTACCCACGCGATCATTTCCCTCTCAGCAGCCGTCAATTCCGCGCTGCTGCACCCTTCATTCGAGAACACGTCCCGTGCCAGAGCAGAATTGAAGCAATGCCCCGCCGCGTAATAGACCATATTCCGCGCCGTCCAGAGCGTGGCACAGTTTTGCGCCCAAGCGTCGACAGGCAGAATCGCAAAGACCGCTGCAATAAAAGTTAAGCGCATGCTTGGTTTACCCCGCCATCCATTCACACACATCTTCGGTCATCTCGATCCCCTGTACCCAGCCATGGCTTCGCTCGTCTCTATCGGGTCGGAAGACACCGATATACTCCCAACCTCCCGGCATCTGCAGGTGTGAAAAGCCGAAACTATCGCCGGGGCGCAGGTGGCCGATCACGGTAGTGCTGTTCGACATGCCGGAATGCAACTCCCGAACCGGGCCGGAATATCCGCCGCATCCGTGCTCGGTATCCGCCCGGATCGGGACGGTCCAAAGCTCGGTAAGCTCCTGCCGCCAGCGATCGACGATGGGGTCTAGCTCTGTCGTTGATGTATCAACGTCACAGCGCCCCTGCGCCTCGATTTCAAGGTATTCCGCAATGATAAACTGATCGAGTGGCGTCAATGGGCGCTCACCCGGCGTGCAGTTTGAATTGTCGAAAATGGCTTGCCCCAAAGGCGTTTCGAAGCAATGTCCAGCACGATCCATCACAGTATTCCGCCCCAGCCAAAGCTCCTGACACCATGCGCCGCCTTCCGCGTTTGCGGATGCAGTGATTGACGCTGCCCCCATAAGGCTCGCGACAAAGACCGCGCAAAGCCGCAATGGCGTATGCTTTTCAACCATCTCCACTCCCCAAAACAAAAAAGCCCCGCGATGGGCAGCATCGCGGGGCTGGATGGATGGTTCAAGCAGCGGAAAGGCTTACTTGTCCTCTTCGTCCTCATCGTCGTCGCTGCTGTCAGGCAGGTTGAAAAAACTGTCCGCATCGGGCGTTTCTTCCGCCTCGGGCTTCTCGTCGTCGCCACTACCAAGCGTGAAGGTCTCAAGCCCGGCAATCGAAGACGGTACGGCAGGCTCCGGATCCATCAGAAGCGAGGTCTCGGTCGACACCAGCTTGCGCCGCTCATCATCCGTCATTGCCGTGCCCTCGGCAGCTTTCTTGGCATTTGCCTTCTGAACGGCGGCATCCAATTCGGATTGCTTGCACAGTCCGAGCGCCACCGGGTCAATGGGCTGGATGTTGTTGATATTCCAATGCGTCCGTTCCCGGATCGCCTGGATCGTCGGTTTCGTGGTGCCGACCAGCTTGGAAATCTGGCCATCGGTCAGCTCCGGGTGGAACTTCACAAGCCACAAGATCGAGGCCGGGCGGTCCTGGCGCTTCGACAGCGGCGTATAGCGCGGGCCACGTCGCTTTTCCTCGCCCACGGCGGCGGCGTTGAACTTCAGCTTCAGCTTGTGCGACGCGTCCTTTTCGGCTGCATCGATCTCGTCCTGCGTCAGCTGGTTGTTCACGATCGGGTCGAAGCCCTTAACGCCAACGGCCACATCGCCATCGGCAATGCCCTGCACCTCCAACTCATGCAGGCCGCAGAAATCGCCGATCTGCTTGAAGCTCAGCGTCGTGTTGTCGACCAGCCAGACAGCGGTGGCTTTTGCCATAATCGGTTTGTTCATATCAGGCCTCCAAGGCTCACATCACATACGAGGAAAGGCCGGTGGAGCCGGGTGCGAGGGCAGGGCCTTCGCGGTTCCTCGATTTCAGGGAAATCGCAGGCTATATAGGCGCGAACAACGGGCGAGGGAACCCCCATTGCATCGAGGGACAGCATGAAACGATTGATTGCCGCGCTGATCTGCGGCGCCGGTATGGCTCACGCGGACGGAGAGCCTGCGGGTGAATTTGATTACTATGTGCTGGCGCTCAGTTGGACGCCGACATGGTGCGCCATCGAAGGCGATGATCGGGACAGTCCGCAATGCGATGCAGGGCAGGGATACGGGTTCACCCTGCACGGCCTCTGGCCGCAATACGAGGAGGGCTGGCCAAGCTATTGCCCCACGGCGATGCGCAACCCCTCACGTGGCATGACGGGTGAGATGGTCGATATCATGGGCTCCAGCGGCCTCGCCTGGCATCAGTGGAACAAGCACGGCGTCTGCACCGGGCTCGAAGCGGCTGACTATTATGCGCTGAGCCGCGTCGCCTACGAAAGCGTGACCCGACCTGACCTGCTGCGCCGTCTGGATCAGGAGGTGCGCCTGCCCGTCGCCGTGATCGAAGAGGCCTTCCTGGAAGAGAACCCGCAGCTCGAAGCTGACATGCTCACCGTCACATGCCGCGCGAACCGAATCCAAGAAGTCCGCATCTGCCTGACCCGAGAGCTTGAGCCCCGCACCTGTGGCGCGGATGTCATCCGCGATTGCACATCACCGGACGCGCTCTTTTCCCCAATGCGCTAAGTGGCAAAACGAGGCCGAGGCGCGCCGGCCGCCCGCCCACCCCGGCGCGCCACGGCCTCGGCCGTCTTTGCCAGAAAACCCCCGGTGGAGGCCACGCAACCGTGACGGCAAGTGGCGCGGCAAAAGGCGGACGCATCCTTCGCCGTTCGTACCAATCAGGAATGTAATGCAGCGCAGCTGCGCGAGTCTGTCAGGATCACACCGATTTCCGCGCGCGCAACGCGGCTGAAATTGTGCCGTCGTCAAGGTAATCCAATTCGCCCCCAATCGGGACGCCTTGCGCCAGCGAGGTCAGGCTCACCCCAATTCCTGCCAGTTCATCGGCGATGTAATGGGCGGTCGTCTGTCCATCGACCGTAGCATTTAGGGCAAGGATCACCTCTGTGATGCCTTCGTCGCTCATCCGCTCTTTCAGGCGCGGAATGCGCAGATCCTCTGGGCCCACATCGTCCAGCGCAGAGAGTGTCCCACCGAGCACATGGTAGCGCCCCTTGAACGCGCCGCCCCGCTCCATGGCCCACAGGTCGGCAACATCCTCGACCACGCAAATCTCACCCGTGGCGCGGCCTTGGTCCGCACAAATCTCGCACAGGTCGGCTGTGCCGACATTGCCGCAGTTCACACATTCCCGGGCCGTTTCGGCCACGCGCGCCATGGATTCGGCAAGTGGGCGCATCAACGCGCCGCGCTTCTTGATCAGCGTCAGCACAGCACGCCGGGCCGAGCGGGGGCCGAGACCAGGCAACCGGGCGAGAATCCCGATCAGTTCCTCGATGTCCTTTGGGGTGTCGGCCAACGGTTCAGAACGGCATCTTCACGCCGGCGGGAAGACCCATTTCTTCGGTGAGCCGTCCCATTTCCTCATTGTGCTTGTCCTGCGCTTTGGATTGCGCATCTTTGATCGCGGCCAGGATCAGGTCCTCGACCACTTCCTTGTCGTCTTCATTGAAGATCGACGGATCAATGTCCAACGCGGTCAACTCGCCCTTCGCGGTTGCCGTAGCTGTCACAAGGCCCGCGCCGCTCTCGCCTTGCACTGTCATTGTGGCAAGGTCTTCCTGCATCTGGGCCATCTTGCCCTGCAATTCCTGTGCTTGCTTCATCATCTTGGCCATGTCGCCAAGACCGCCCAAACCCTTCATCATCGTCCTGCTCTCCAGATGGAATACGTTTGAGCCACAGATACGCCGCGCAAGGCGAGGCGGCAAGGCGGCGCATTCTTGACAAAAACTGTCTGAAATGCGGGCCAGCGTCCAAGGCACCGTATCGGCACCCGGAAAACCTCTCCTATGAAAAGGTCCGAACCGATGACGTTTCGTATTGCCTTCACGCTCTCTCCCCTCCTGCCGCTCTTGGCGACATTGCCCGCGCTCGCGCAAGACGCCGCTGCCGACGATCTGATCGCAGCACTCCAAGAGGGCGGCCATGTCGTCTACATTCGCCATGCCCAGACCGAGGCGGACTACGCCGATCAGGTTACGGCCGATCCACTGAATTGCGCCACTCAGCGTGTTCTCAGCCGCACAGGCTGGCAACAGGCGCAGCACATTGGGGCTATGTTCGACGCACACGCAATCCCTGTAGGCGACGTAATCGCCAGTCAATACTGCCGCGCTTGGCAGACAGCGAGCCTTGCCTTTGGGACCTATTCGGAGAACGCCGCACTCAACTTTGAACCAGCGGAGGACTATACCGACGCACAGTTTGAGGCGATGCGCACGCGGGTCGAGCCATTGATCGCTGCCCCCTTGGCCGATGGGGCCAATCGCGTCATCGTCGGCCACGATGATCCTTTTGAGGCTGTCGCAGGCATCTACCCGGAACCGCAAGGGGTTGCCTACGTGTTACAGGTTGTAGATGGGCAGATCGTCGTTTTGGGTTCGATCGCACCTGATGCTTGGCCTCAGCCCTAAACGCCAACGGGCCACGCACGCATGCAAATTTGGTGTTGAGCTCGCGCGTTAGTGCGCGGGCTCACTCATCCTCAAACGGGTCCCAATCCTCTGCCTCTTCCAGGGCTTCGACGGCGGCCTCAGCCTCTATCTCAGCGTGAGAGCGTATTTCGGCAATCTTGGCGTTTGGAAACCGCGACAGTACCGCCTGCATCAACGGATGCGCAGTGACCTCCGCCTCAAGCTCATGGCGCTTTGCCTGCTCTTGTTCCTCAATCGTCGGCCCGCCGCCCTCTGACGCGACGGTGATGCCCCAACGGGCCCCGGTCGCGGTCTGAAGTGTGCGGCCCAGGCGCGGGATCAGGTCTTTTGGCGCGCGCTCGGTGGTCTGCACCTCCAACCGTCCCGGCGCATAGCTGACCAGCCGCAAGCCCGTCTTCACCTCGATCAACAGCTTGATGTCACGCGATTGTTCGACCAGCGCCACGACGCTCTCGAAGGTGGGATACAAGCTCAAATCCGGCCCAGCCTGCGGGGCCAAAGCCGCTTGCGGCCCGCCGCCACCCACCGGCGCCGTTCCCGTAACACGCGCCTGCGGTCCGGGCCCGAGCGCTGGGCCACCGCCACCGCCACCACCGGCAGGCGCGCCGCCGCTCGGGCGCTCCATCTGCCCCAGCTTCTTCACCAGATCGCCGGGAGTCGGCAGTTCAGCCACATGGGTCAGGCGGATCACCGCCATCTCAGCCGCCATCATCGCATTGGGCGCAATCGCCACCTCTTCCAGCGCCTT
Source organism: Gymnodinialimonas sp. 202GB13-11 (assembly GCF_040932485.1). Taxonomy (NCBI): domain Bacteria; kingdom Pseudomonadati; phylum Pseudomonadota; class Alphaproteobacteria; order Rhodobacterales; family Paracoccaceae; genus Gymnodinialimonas; species Gymnodinialimonas hymeniacidonis. The sequence continues at coordinate 3,866,597 of NZ_JBFRBH010000001.1, forward strand.
CAGCAGCATCTGCCACATCCGCGTCAGCACCCGCATCGGTAACTTCTCGGCCAGCGTCAGACCCCGCGAGCGTTCATCCGGCGAGATCGTCGGATCATCCGCCGCCTCCGCCGTGATCGAAATCACCGAAAGCCAATGCGTGATCTCCGCCAGATCGCGCAGCACGGCCACCGGATCGGCCCCGTCGGCATATTGCCCGCCTAACTCGTCCAGCGCCTTGGCGGCATCGCCCGCCATGATCGCCTCGAACAGGTCCATCACCCGGCCCCGGTCGGCCAGGCCCAGCATCGCGCGCACCTGATCGGCGGTGGTCTCCCCCGCGCCATGGGCAATCGCCTGATCCAGCAGGCTCATCGCATCGCGGACAGACCCTTCGGCGGCCCGCGTGATCAGCGCCAGCGCATCCTCGGCGATCTCGGCGCTTTCCAACCCCGCGACCTTTTGCAGATGGGCGATCATCACCTCCGGCTCGATCCGGCGCAGGTCAAAGCGCTGGCACCGCGATAGGACCGTCACGGGAACCTTGCGAATTTCGGTGGTGGCGAACAGGAACTTCACATGGGCGGGCGGTTCTTCCAGCGTCTTCAAAAGCGCATTGAAGGCGCTCGTCGACAGCATGTGAACTTCGTCGATGATGAAGATCTTGTAACGCGCGGTCGCGGCCCGGTAACTCACCGTTTCGATGATCGCGTCGCGGATGTTCTGCACGCCGGTGTTCGACGCCGCGTCCATCTCCATCACGTCTACATGCCGGCCTTCGGCAATGCCCACGCAATTCTCGCACACACCGCAGGGGTCCGCGGTCGGCCCGCCATTGCCATCCGGGCCGATACAATTCAGCCCCTTGGCGATAATCCGTGCCGTCGTCGTTTTCCCGGTCCCGCGGATCCCCGTCAGCATGAAGGCCTGCGCGATCCGATCCGCCTCGAACGCATTCTTCAGGGTGCGTACCATCGCCTCCTGCCCGATCAGATCGGCAAAAGTGGCCGGGCGGTATTTCCGGGCAAGAACCTGATAGGTGGCTTTGTCTTCAGCGCTCATGGAGACTCGCGGTTTTGGGGTCCTCGCACAAGCTAAGCCCCCGGGCCCGCAGCGTCCACCGGATTGCGTGGTTGCCGCGAATGCGCTTCACTCAGACCAGACACCAGATGGAGGTCGCTATGTCTTGCTGCGGAAAATGCGAAGATCGTGAGGAAATGGTGCGCGACGCCAGCGCCTGGATGAACAACCTCAAGAAAGGGGAGCGGCGCTCTGTCATGCTGACCTTCGAGGACAACTACGTTGCCGTCGGTAAATTCGTCTCACTACACGATGGCTATTTCACTTTCCACAATGAGAACAATTACGGCCCCGGCGCCCCCAACAGCAGCGATAGGGCATGGCGTTACGAAGATCACCCTTACTGCATGGTCAAACGCATCCAGCGCGACTATTTCGGCGAATACAAAGGATACGGCGAATAAGGCGAGGCCGTTCTGTTGGTCACAACGACCAAAGGATCGCACCGGTGCACAGCGTTGCAAATGTAAGGATCGCGGCCAACGCCGTATAGGAGCGTGATGGCTGCGCCTCAGCATCGGTATCCTTCAGGCGGTGAAACGTCTTTAACGCCTGCCTGCGCGCGGACCAAAAGGTCAAAATGGCGGCCAGAAGAAAAACGCTCGCCACTGCTTTTGCCGCCCATGTCGGCTCGAATGCACCAAAGACGGCCTTCAGGCCAATCGCAACCCCAATGGCGGCCATGCCCGTACCCATCCATGATGCAAAAGTCCGCTCATTCGCCAGAATCGTCCGATCCTGCGCCCAATTCGTGCGGTCTTTCGCCATGTTATTACGATCTGCCATTCTATTGAACATAGCGTGCCAGACACCGAGAGGCGAATGATCAAGCCCTTTCACTTGAAACCAAAGTGACCCTGCGCTAGATAGCCTCATGGTCGACAGGGCGGCCTCCAGATCCGCGGAAAGTTGGAACCGACACCCTCCAGAGCACGCGACAGACACATACTCGGTGTCTCTCAAGCCCTCCTTAGCGGATCGTTGGGCAGATGTGAGGGAACCCGATGACCATACGATCAATCGACCAGCTGCGCCGTGATGCCACGGCTCTCAAGAAGGCGTACCACGGCGAAGATCGGGGCGCTTTTTTGCGCATTCAAAACCACCATCCAAGGCCTGACGGCGCGCCGCTGAAACACGCGGACTTTCTGCACGTCGTTGCGCGCGAGCAAGGCTTTGCGTCCTGGCCCCATCTCAAACTTGCCGCCGAAACCCACGGCATGGACCGCGCTGCGCGCCAGCAACGTTTGGGTATTGCGCTGGCCAATGGGCAGGATTTCGTGGTGCGCCAGCTTCTCGCCGATGACCCTGACCTACCAAACGGTAATATCGGATTGGCCTGCAGGCTTTACCTGAAAGATGAGGTCGCCCGCATTCTGGCTGCCAGCCCATCAGCTGCCACTAAGCCTGCGCCGGTGAACCCGCCCCTATGCATGATGGCGCAATCCAAGGCGATCCACCTGTTTCCCGATCGCGAGGCCGACATGCTGGCGATTGCCGATCTGCTGCTGAGTAAGGGGGCCGATCCCAATTACGGCACGCCCTATGAGTCAGATCCGGCCCACAAACTCTCAACGCTCTACTTTGCGCTCGGCCATGCCAATAACATGGCGCTCTCGGAATGGTTACTCGATCACGGTGCCGATCCCAATGACGGCGAAAGCCTCTACCATGCGACGGAGCTTGGCCACCATGGCGGCCTTCGCCTTCTGTTGGCCCATGGGGCGGACCCGTCCGGCACCAATGCGCTGTTGCGGGCAATGGATTTCCATGATGTGGAGGCCGTTCGCCTGTTGCTGGAAGCCGGCGCCAAGCCCGATGATTTCAACGACGCCGAAGTGGGCGGTGAGACACCATGGGTCGTCCCCGCGCTCCACCAGGCCGCGCGCCGCATGAGCCCACCCGAAATGGTAAAACTCTTGCTCGACCATGGGGCGGACCCGAAGCGCGCCTACGAGGGCATGACGCCTTACGCCTATGCCCGCGTGTTTGGAAACGCGGCTTTGGCCGACCTTTTGAGAGACCGCGGCCATGCAACCCCGCTCTCGCCTGAGGAGGCGCTGCTGGCACAAGCTGCGGACGGCGACGTGCCGGACGGCGCTTTCATCAACCCCGACAACCTGCCCGAAGGGTGCCGCAATATCATTCGCCAGATCCTGCACCTGCCCGGCAAACTGCCGCACGTGCAGCGTCTTGTGGCGATTGGTGTGGAAACTGATCGGCCCGACAGCGAAGGCCTGACCCCGCTGCAAGTCGCCGGGTGGGAAGGGCTGCCAGAGGTCATGGCATATCTCCTGCACCAGAAACCCGATCTGGGTCATATCAATGGCTATGGCGGCACGCTCTTCTCGACCATCCTGCACGGGGCCGAGAATAATCCGGCACGGCAGGGGCGCGATTACATCGCCTGCCTGCGCCTTGCGCTCGAGGAAGGCGTGGCCTTGCCCCGCGCCGCGCCGGAGCGTGCAGGCGATCCCGAGATTGCGGCCTTCCTCAAGGATTGGGCAGAGGCCCATCCCGGTCAGGTTGTCGAAGGCGGGCCAGTCTGACTTGTCCTCCGACAGGATGAGCGCCAAACCGACGGCGCGGGAAACCATCCGCGCCGTCCCCGGATCAAAGGCCGCCTAGACCCCCATGACCGATCATCGTCCCGATCCAGTGGAACTCGGCAAGGACACCAGTCCTGTGCGCAAGGCCCTAGTTTTGATCGGTCTGCTGGCCTGGGTCGCCCTCATGGTCACATCCATCGTGGCGTGGCTGGATGAACCACCGCCCAATGTCATCGTCACTGGCCTCGGAACCTTTATCGCCTTCTTGGGCTGGCAATGGATCGCAGCCCTGCTGGCGACCATCCTGTGGTGGCTGTCCAGTGGCTTGCCCCAAGGCACCATACTCCGCTACCTGGCGCGTGTGCCGGGGTGGTAGAGCATGCCGGGCGTCTTCATCGTCTTCGGTCTCGCATGGCTTATTGTGATGTTCAGCTGACCCGCTACCACTTGCCCTTTTTGCCCTTCTGTTCGGCCATCACCGTCTTGACCATGCGGTGAAAGCCCTTCTCTCGGGCGCGGCGTTCATGCGGGGCCTCTTGGTTGATCTCTTCTTCGCGGACCAGCTTGCCAAACCGGCGCAGCCGATCTGCGTCGAGGTCCCCGGCCGCAATCGCTGCCTGCACCGCGCAGCCCGGCTCGCTCTCGTGCTGGCAATCGCGAAACCTGCACTGCTCGGCCAACGCTTCGATATCGGCAAAGACCGCGCCGATCCCCTCCGCCGCATCATGTAGGCGCAGGGCCCGCATGCCCGGCGTGTCGATCAGCCAACCGCCAAAGATCGTCGGCGACAGCCCGCGCGACGTCGTCGTGTGCCGCCCCTTCGCATCGTCTTCGCGGATGCCCGCCGTGGCCTCCTCCGCGCCGGTCAGCGCATTGGCCAAAGTGGTTTTGCCCACACCGGATGAGCCCACCAGCGCCAGCGTTTGCCCGGCCTTGGCCCAGGGCTTCAACCGCTCCGCCGCGTCGTCGTCCTTGGCGTTCAGCGCGATGGCAGAGGCCAGCGGCGAAAGCGCCTCCGCCCGCCGCTCAAAATCTCGCGCCTCGTCGGTCAGGTCCGATTTCGTCAGCACGATCAACGGCAAGCACCCCGCCGTCGCGGCCAGCGCAAGGTAGCGCTCCAACCGGGCCATGTTGAAATCGGCATTGCACGAGGTCACGATGGCAAGCGTGTCGACATTGGCCGCGATGAGTTGCGTCTCAAGGCCCGAGCCCGCCGCCCGCCGGCTCAGCAGCGTGTCGCGCTCCAGCAGGCGCACGATCTGCCCGCTCTTCGCGTCGGCCAGAACCCAATCACCGGTCGCATAATCGCCGGTCGTCTGGTCAGGGGGCGTTAGAAGGGTCAGCGGGCCGCCGTCTGTCAAAGCGGTGATGCGGCTGCGCGAGACGCTGTTGATCCGCGCTGGCGCAAGGCCCGCATCGGCATCGGTAAGTTGAGAGATATGGCGCTGGCTCCAGCCAAGCGCAGCAAGGGTTGGGGTGGTCATTGTGGAATGTCCCGAAATGTCATGACAAAGGGCGCAGCACGTGGCAGCGCGGTCAATTCATCGGGCGCGGTCTGAGGGTCAGACGCGGGCCCGGAGGGGGGATGCAATCGGCATGGGACCTCCGGCTTTGGGTTGGTGGGCCTGCGCGCTCTGCTGCGCATAACGCTTTCGGCCCGACGCGCCTTGCTTCGCAAGACGCTTGGGTGAGAGGCTGGACAACGACCCAAGCAGGAATCGTTATGGCTGCTTCCTTCCGGACCTGACCAGGTTGGCGAAGTGCTTGCCCGCGCCAACCTCTCACCCCCGCAGATAATCGCACCGACGCCGAATCGCAAGATGCGCGCGTGGCGGACGAAATTTGACCTTCCCCACGCCGCATGCAACCTTTTGCACCCGCAAATGAGCCCGACCCAGATTGAGGTGAGATGCCCGACAGTGACCCAGATCCCAAGCGACCGCAGGCTCAGGCTCCGGTCCTGACAGATCTCGACAAGTACCTGATCGGGGAAGGCACTCACAAACAGCTCTGGCGTGTGCTTGGTGCGCATACCCATCCAGATGGCACCCATTTCGCGGTCTGGGCGCCCAACGCCCTATCGGTCAGTGTTGTCGGCGATTTCAATCATTGGGATGGCAGCGCCCACCCGATGCAAGCCGCTGGCCAAACCGGTGTGTGGGAGGTCTTTGTTCCCGATGTCACAGACGGCGCGCTCTACAAATACGAACTGATCGGGGCCGATGGCGGCACGCGGCACAAAGCCGACCCTGTTGGTTTCGGTGCACAGCATCCGCCCGACCAGGCCTCCATCGTGCGCGACATATCCGGCTATGGCTGGCGCGATGCGGATTGGATGGCAACCCGCGCGACGGCGAATGACCGCGCGAGCCCGATCTCTATCTACGAGGTCCATCTCGGGTCCTGGCGCAGGCGGTACGACGATGGCGGCCGCCCGCTCAGTTACCGCGAACTCGCCCGCGATCTGATCGACTACGTGGCCTTCATGGGCTTCACCCATATCGAGCTGTTGCCGATCTCCGAATTCCCCTTCGACGGCTCCTGGGGCTATCAGCCCGTGGGCCTCTACGCGCCGACCATTCGTTTCGGCCCCCCCCACGAATTCCGCGATCTGGTCGATGCGGCCCATGCCAAAGGCATTGGCGTCCTGCTCGATTGGGTGCCCGGCCACTTCCCAACCGACGCTCACGGCCTTGCCCAATTCGACGGCACGCACCTCTACGAACATGCCGACCCGCGCGAAGGCTTCCATCAGGATTGGAACACCCTGATCTACAATTATGGCCGGACAGAGGTGCGAAATTTCCTCACCGCCAATGCGCTCTATTGGATGGAGGAATATCACCTCGACGGCCTGCGCGTGGATGCGGTCGCCTCCATGCTCTACCGCGATTATTCCCGGGCCGAGGGGGAGTGGATTCCCAACAAGGATGGCGGGCGCGAGAACTACGAAGCGATAGCTTTCCTCCAGCAAATGAACACAGAGGTCTACGGGGCCGATCCCTCCGTGATGACGGTGGCGGAGGAAAGCACCTCCTTCCCACAGGTCTCGCAGCCGGTTCACACCGGCGGCCTTGGGTTCGGCTACAAGTGGAACATGGGCTGGATGAACGACACGCTGCGGTACATGGAAAAGGACCCCATCTACCGCCAGCACGATCATCACCTGATGACCTTCCCGATCGACTGGGCCTTCACCGAGAATTTCATCCTGCCGATCAGCCATGATGAGGTCGTGCACGGCAAAGGCTCCATGCTCGCCAAAATGCCCGGGACGGAGTGGGAGAAATTCGCCAACCTCCGCGCCTACTATGCCTATATGTGGACCCAGCCGGGCAAGAAGCTGCTCTTCATGGGCTGTGAATTCGCGCAGCCCGAGGAATGGAACCACGACGCCGAGCTGAACTGGGGCGCGGCCGAGGCGCCGGAACATAAAGGCATCCAAAGCCTGATCCGCGATCTCAATACGCTCTACCGTGAAACGCCCGCGCTCCATGTGAAGGATTGCGAGGCTGACGGCTTCGCGTGGCTCTCCAACGATCCTTCGCAATCCACGATGGCCTACCTGCGCAAAAGCGGGTCAGACGATGCGCCCGCCGTGATCGCATGCAACTTTACGCCGGTTGAGCGGTTGGGTTTCCGCGTTGGCGTGCCCAACGCGGGCTTCTGGGAGGAAGCGCTCAACACCGACGCTGGACACTACGGTGGCGGCAACAGGGGCAATCTGGGGGGATGCGAGGCCAGTGACACGCCGTACGACGGGCAGGATCACTCCGTGACGCTCACCTTGCCCCCACTTTCAGTGATCGTGCTCAAACTGCGCGACACGCAATGAACAAACGCGGGAGGGATAGGACATGGCACTGACAAAGCGACTGACACAGAGATCCATGGTTTTTGTGCTGGCGGGGGGGCGCGGCAGTCGCCTGAAAGAACTCACCGACCGCCGCGTGAAACCCGCCGTCCCCTTCGGCGGCAAGGCCCGGATCATCGACTTTGCCCTGTCGAACGCGATGAATTCCGGCATCCGCAAGATGGCCGTGGCCACGCAATACAAGGCGCACTCGCTGATCCGTCACGTGCAACGCGGCTGGAACTTCTTCGGGGCCGAGCGCAACGAATTCATCGACGTGCTGCCCGCCTCGCAGCGTGGCAACAACGAAAGCTGGTACAAGGGCACCGCTGACGCTGTGACCCAGAATATCGACATCGTCGACAGCTATGGCGTGGATTACGTCGTCATCCTTGCGGGCGATCACATCTACAAGATGGATTACGAGATCATGCTCCGCCAGCATGTCGAAAACAAAGCCGACGTGACTGTGGGATGCCTGACCGTGCCCCGGATGGAGGCAACGGCCTTCGGCGTCATGGCCACCGACAAAAGTGGCCAGATCACCAGTTTCCTCGAAAAGCCCGCCGACCCACCCGGCACGCCCGACGATCCGGAAAAGGCGCTCGCGTCCATGGGAATCTACGTGTTCGACTGGAAGTTCCTGCGCGATCTTCTCATCCGCGACGCCGAAAACCCCGACAGCTCCAACGATTTCGGCAACGACCTGATCCCCGACATCGTCGCCAACGGCAAGGCTATGGCGCATCGCTTCGACGAAAGCTGCGTCCGGGAAGACGGCGCACCGGCCTACTGGAAAGACGTCGGCACCGTTGATGCCTTCTGGCAGGCCCATATCGACCTGACCAACTTCACGCCCGAGCTGGACCTATGGGATCGCAACTGGCCGGTCTGGACGTATAATGAGGCCACGCCACCCGCAAAATTCATCCACGACGAACGCGACCGGCGCGGCATGGCGATCTCGTCCATGGTATCCGGCGGCTGCATCATCTCGGGGACGGAGGTGCGCAATTCCGTGCTGTTCTCCAACGTCCATACCAACTCCTACGCCGTGCTCGACAATGCCGTCCTGCTGCCAGAGGTTGTGGTCCACCGCTCGGCCCGGCTCCGTCAGGTGGTCATCGACAAAGGCGTCGTGATCCCCGAGGGCCTTGTGGTCGGCGAAGATCCGACCGAAGACGCGGAATGGTTCCGCGTGACCGATCGCGGCACCACACTGATCACGCAAGAGATGCTCAATAAACGAGCCGCCGCCCTATGACGCAAATCCTATCGGTCGTCTCCGAATGCGCGCCCCTGATCAAGACGGGTGGCTTGGCCGATGTGGCGGGCGCTTTGCCCGGCGCACTGGCCGCGCATGGCGACCATATGCGGGTGCTGCTGCCCGGCTACCGCGCGATTATGGGCAAGCTGGGCAAGACAACGGTGGTCGACACCTACCGCGACCTATTCGGCGGCAGAGCCACCTTGCGTGCAGCAACGGCCCACGGCCTCGATCTGCTTATCGTGGACGCCCCGCATCTTTATGACCGCGACGGCGGCATCTACTGCGATGCGGGCGGGCAGGATTGGCCTGACAACCCCGAACGCTTTGCAGCACTCTGCTACGTGGCCGCGCTGATCGCGAAGGATGGGGCAGGGGGCTGGACCCCGGACGTGGTCCATGGCCACGATTGGCAGGCAGGCCTGACGCCGGAATACCTGCACGGCCAGGACGTGCAGACCCCCTTTGTCTTCACGATCCACAACATCGCCTTCCACGGCAACACCGGCGCGGATCGCCTGAACGCGCTGCGCCTTGATCCGGACCGGTTCACCACCGATCATTTCGAGTTCTGGGGCCATATCTCTGCCCTCAAGGCCGCCATCGCCGCCGCCGACCGCATCACCACAGTCTCCCAAACCTACGCGCGCGAACTGCTCACGCCCGAATTCGGCATCGGCATGGACGGGATCCTGCGCGCCCGAAGCTCGGACCTCACCGGCATCGTCAACGGCATCGACACCGGGGTCTGGGACCCTGAGACAGACCCCAACATCGCCCCCTACAAAGCACCCGCCGGGAAGGCCGCCAACAAACGCGCCCTGCAAAAGACCTTTGGCCTCGTGAAATCCGATGGGCCCCTCTGCGTCCTCGTCTCACGCTTGACGGAGCAGAAGGGCATCGACCTCCTGCTGCACGCCCTGCCGACCCTGCTGGACAATGGCGGCCAGCTGGCCCTCCTCGGCTCCGGCGACCCGGCGCTTGAGGTCGCCCTTCTTGAAGCCGCCGACCACCACCCAAATCTCGCCGTGAAGATTGGCTATGACGAACCACTCTCGCACCAAATGATCGCGGGCGGCGATGCCATCCTCGTGCCGTCGCGGTTTGAACCCTGCGGCCTCACCCAACTCTACGGCCTGCGCTACGGCACGCTCCCCCTTGTGGCCCTGACCGGCGGCCTCGCTGATACCATAATCAACGCGTCCCCCGCCGCCCTTTCCGCGGGCGTGGCCACTGGCATCCAATTCCACCCGATCAACGCGCAGGCCCTCTCCGATGCCTTCGCCACCCTCTGCACGCTCTACGCCGACCAACCGACGTGGAAAAAGATGCAACGCAACGCGATGAAGCAGGCCGTCGGCTGGGACACATCTGCCGCCGCCTACCACGCCATCTACGCCGACCTCACCGCATGAGCCTCCACCACGGTCCCATCCAGCCCGGCCGCCCGACGCCGCTTGGGGCCACTCCCGATGAAGATGGCATCAACTTCGCCATCTTCTCGCGCCACGCCACCAAGGTTGTGCTGTGCCTCTTCGATGAAGCTGGCAGGGAAATCGAGAATATCGCACTGCCGGAACGCGAAGGGCATGTCTGGCACGGCTACCTGCCCGGTCTGCAAACCGGCCAGCAATATGGCTACCGCATGGATGGCCCCTACGCCCCCGCAGAAGGCCATCGCTTCAACCCCCACAAGCTGCTGATCGACCCCTACGCCAAGCGCCTGACTGGCCACCCAAAGTGGAACGAGGCGCTCTATGGCTATGCGGCGGGCCACGCCGACAAGGACCTCAGCTTCTCCAAGCTGGATAGCGGCCCGTATATGCCGCGTGGCGTCGTAACTGACCTGCCCACCTACAAGGACGACCGCCCCGTCACCCCGATGGAAAACACGGTGATCTACGAGGCACATGTAAAGGGCCTCACCGCCGGTCGCCGCGACATCGCCAATCCCGGCACGTACCTCGCCATGTCCGCCGACCCGATCCTCGATCATCTCAACCGGCTTGGCGTCACGGCGATTGAACTTCTGCCCGTCCACGCCTTCCTGAACGAAAAATTCCTGCTCGACCGCGGCCTCACGAATTACTGGGGCTACATGACTTACGGCTTTTTCGCCCCCGACCCGCGCTACATGGGCGGCGACGACATTGCCGAGTTTCAAGAGATGGTCCGCCGTTTCCATGGCGCAGGGATCGAGGTTATCCTCGACGTCGTCTACAACCACACCGCCGAAGGCAGTCAGCTTGGCCCGACCCTCATGTTCCGCGGCCTCGACAACGCCAGCTATTACCGCCTCGCCCCCGACCCGCGTTACTACATCGACGATAGCGGCTGTGGAAACTCGCTCGACTTCGAGAACCCCTTTGTCATCCGGCTCGTCATGGACAGCCTGCGCTATTGGGTGAAGGTGATGGGCGTCGACGGGTTCCGCTTTGACCTTTGTTCGTCGCTTGGCCGCACCGCACGCGGCTTTGAACGCGATGGCCCGTTCTTCCGTGCCATCGGGCAAGACCCGGTCCTCAACCGCGTGAAGCTGATCGCTGAGCCTTGGGACATCGGCCCGGGTGGCTACCAACTCGGAGCCTATCCCGCGCCTTTTGCGGAATGGAACGACAAGTTCCGCGACGACACGCGCGCGTTCTGGCGGGGCGATGCGGGAAAGGTTTCTTCCATTGCCGCGCGCCTCTCTGGCTCCGCCGAATTCTTCGACCATGATGGCCGCGCCGCCACTTCTTCGCTCAACTTTCTGACGGCCCATGACGGCTTCACGCTGCACGACACCGTCAGCTACTCGGCCAAGCAAAACGCCGCCAATGGCGAGAACAACAACGACGGCCATTCGAACAACTATTCCGATGCCATGGGGGCCGAGGGGCCAACGGATGACCCGGCGATCCGAGCCGCCCGCATCCGCCGCAAACGCAACCTGATCGCCACGCTGATGCTCAGCCAGGGCACGCCGATGCTTCTGGCCGGAGATGAACTCTCCAACAGCCAGGGCGGCAATAACAACGCCTATTGCCAGGATAATGAGATCGGCTGGGTCACCTGGCCCGAGGCCGAAGACCCGTTCTTCACCTTCGTCGAGCAGGCCATCTCTTTCCGTCGGATGCACCCGCTCCTGCGCCAACGACGCTTCCTGCATTCCCGCACCCGTGTAGTGGATGGTGAGCCTGATCTCTTCTGGCGCCGCGCCGATGGCGACCCCATGCGGCAAGAGGATTGGGACAATCCTGACCTCAACACGCTGGTCGCGGAAATGCGCATGGCCTCCGGCTCACCGGAATACGTGCAGCGTGAAGGCGCGCTTCTCGTCGTGCTCAACCGTGGTGCGGCCATAGACATCACGCCGCCAGCGCTGCCCGATGGCGGGGCCTGGATACGCCGTTTCGATACCAGCCAGGAGGACGCCATCGCCGTCGCGCCCGGCTTCCACGTCGCGGAAAACGCAGTCGTGGTATTCTCGCATGAGACCGTGACCTGAGGGAGGATCACCAATGCCAATGCAAACCGCCCGGACCGAACCCATCGAAGGTCAGAAACCCGGCACCTCTGGCCTGCGCAAGAAGACCAAGGTGTTCCAACGCCCGCATTATCTTGAGAATTACGTCCAATCCATTTTCGACGGCATCGGCGGCGTGGCGGGCAGCACCCTCGTCGTGGGCGGCGATGGGCGCTATTTCAACGATGACGCGATCCAGATCATCCTGCGCATGGCCGCCGCCAACGGGGCCTCGAAATGTATCGTCGGGCAGGGCGGTATCCTATCGACGCCCGCCGCCTCCAACCTGATCCGACAGCGCAAGGCCGATGGCGGGTTGATCCTCTCGGCCAGCCACAATCCCGGCGGCCCCGACGCCGATTTCGGACTGAAGTATAACGGCCCCAACGGCGGCCCCGCCTCCGAGGCCGTGACCGCCCGCATCTATGCCCGCACGCTCAGCATCGACGCCTACAAGATCACAGCCTCCGGCGGCATCGACATAGACACACTCGGAGAGCGCAGCCACCAGGGAATGCAGGTCGAAATCGCCGATCCGGTAGAGGACTACGCCGCCCTAATGGAAAGCCTCTTCGACTTCGACAAGATTGCCGCGCTCTTCGCAAACGGCTTCACCATGCGCTTCGACGCCATGCATGCCGTCACCGGCCCCTACGCGAAGGCCATCCTCGAAGACCGCCTCGGCGCGGCCAAGGGCACGGTGGTCAACGGCATCCCCAGCCCCGATTTCGGCAAGGGCCACCCCGACCCGAACCCGATCTGGGCCAAGCCCCTGATGGATGAGATGTACGGCCCCGACGCCCCCGATTTCGGCGCGGCCTCCGACGGCGATGGCGACCGCAACATGATCGTGGGCAAAGGTGCTTACGTCACCCCCTCCGACAGTCTCGCGCTTCTCACCGCGCAGGCCCATCTCGCGCCCGCTTATGCTAAGGGCCTCGCCGGTGTGGCCCGCTCCATGCCGACTTCTCGCGCTGTCGACCGCGTGGCCGACGCGCTTGGCATAGCCTGCTATGAGACGCCCACGGGCTGGAAGTTCTTCGGCAACCTCCTCGATGCAGGCAAGGTCACGCTCTGCGGGGAGGAAAGCGCTGGCACCGGTTCCGACCATGTGCGCGAAAAAGACGGACTTTGGGCCGTGCTCCTCTGGCTGAATATTCTGGCCGAGACCGGCAAATCCGTCGCCGACCTCCTCGCAGATCTCTGGGCGACCCACGGACGCTGCTACTACACCCGCCACGATTATGAGGATGTGGACAGCGACAAGGTAAACGCCATGATCGATGCCCTGCGTGCCAAACTGCCCGCACTGCCCGGCACCGGGGCCGCCTCCCTCACCATCGAGACCGCTGATGAATTCGCCTATGACGATCCCGTCGACGCCTCCCGGTCCGAGGGGCAGGGCCTGCGGATCACCTTCACCAACGGCGCCCGCGCCGTCTTCCGCCTGTCGGGCACCGGCACGCAGGGCGCCACGATCCGCGTCTACCTCGAACAGCTGGAAATCGACCCCGCCAAACTGGCCCTCGACCCGGCAGAGGCGCTGGCCCCCGTGATCGACGCGGCCCTCGCCGTGTCGGACCTGAAGGCCATGACCGAGCGGGACGCGCCGGACGTCATCACCTAAACGGCAGATGCTCTCTTGCCTGGCCTTTGGGCCGGGCGAACTTCCCAAACGCGCATCGCTCAAACCGCCCCTTCCCCCCTCCGCAAAACTGTGGCACCCCCCGCGCATCCCGAACCCTCGCAGGATCCAAGCCGCCATGACCGCGCATCAAGACCTTTCCGCCGACGCCATGCGCGCCCGCATCCTGCAACACCTCACCTATACGCTCGGCAAGGACCGCCCTCACGCCAGCCTGACCGATTGGCGCATGGCCACCAGCTACGCCATCCGCGATCTGCTGATCGAGCCGTGGTTCGCCGCCACCCGCCGCACCTATGAGGCGCAGGGAAAGCGCGTTTATTACCTGTCGATGGAATTCCTCATCGGCCGCATCATCGAAGATGCGATGGTCAATCTCGGCCTGCGCGCGACGATCCGCGATGTCCTCAAAGACGAAGGCATCGATCTTGACGCACTCATCGCCGATGAACCCGACGCGGCGCTGGGCAATGGCGGTTTGGGCCGCCTCGCCGCCTGCTTCCTCGAAAGCCTCTCAACACTTGCCTGCCCCGCCTATGGCTACGGCATCCGCTATGAGCACGGCCTCTTCCGGCAGAAATTCGAAGGCGGGCGGCAGGTCGAATTGCCCGAGGATTGGCTCAACCAACCACACCCGTGGGAATTTGAACGCGCCGAGGCCCGGTACGAAATCCCCTTTGCGGGCCATGTCGAAACGCTGGATGGCCGCCCCGTCTGGCATGCGGCTGAAACCGTCTATGCCCGCGCCTACGACATGCCCGTCGTCGGTTGGCAGGGCAAATGGGCCAACACCCTGCGCCTCTGGGGTGCGCATCCGACCGAGCTTTTCGACCTCGACCGGTTCAACGCAGGCGATCACACCGCCGCCGCAGCCCCCGAGGCGCTCGCCCGCACCCTGTCCCGCGTCCTCTACCCCGATGACAACACCGACAGCGGCAAGGCCCTGCGCCTGAAGCAGGAGTTCTTCCTGACCTCCGCCGCCCTGCAAGACATCCTGCGCCGGTTCCTCTCGGAATATGACGATTTCGCCCTTCTGCCCCAGAAGGTCGCGATCCAGATGAACGACACGCATCCGGCGCTGGCGGGCCCGGAACTGATCCGCCTGCTGACGGACGTCCACGGCCTCGACTGGACCCGCGCGAAGACGCTGGCGCAGGGCTGCCTGAACTACACCAACCACACCCTCCTGCCCGAAGCGTTGGAGGCCTGGTCCACTTGGCTCATGGGCAACGTCCTGCCGCGCCACATGCAGATCATCGAACGCCTCGATGCGGACCACCGCGCCGCCACCGGCTGCGAGGGCCATCTGGGTATCGTCCACCACGATCAGGTCCATATGGGCACACTGGCCTTCGTGATGGCCTCCCATGTCAACGGTGTCTCCGCGCTGCATACGGATCTGATGCGTGAGACGGTCTTCGCAGGCCTCGATGCCGCCTATCCCGGTCGCATCCTCAACCAGACCAACGGCGTCACCCCGCGCCGCTGGCTGCGCATGGCCAACCCTGCGCTGTCCCGCGTCCTGACCGACACACTCGGCACGGGCTGGGAAAACGACCTCTCCCGCCTCGCCGATTTGCGCGCGCACGAGGATGACGCCAGAGTCCGCGACGCCATCGCCGCGGCCAAACGCACCAACAAGGTGGCGCTGTCGAATTGGGCCGCGGATCAGCTTGGCATCGCCATCGACCCCGACGCCATGTTCGATGTGCAGATCAAGCGGATGCACGAATACAAGCGCCAGTTGATGAACCTGTTAGAGACGATTGCGCGCTGGCAGGCCATCCGCGAAAACCCCGATGCGGGCTGGACGCCCCGCGTGAAAATCTTCGGCGGCAAGGCCGCGCCCGGCTATGCCTTTGCCAAGGATGTCATCCGCCTGATCAACGACGTGGCCCGCGTGATCAACGCCGATCCGGTCACGGGCCATCTGCTCAAGGTGCTCTATCCAGCCAATTACAACGTCTCCATGGCCGAGCGTCTGATCCCTGCCGCTGATCTGTCCGAACAGATCTCCACCGCCGGGAAAGAGGCCTCGGGCACCGGCAACATGAAGTTCACCCTCAACGGCGCGCTCACCATCGGCACGCTCGATGGTGCCAATGTCGAGATCCGTGAACAGGTCGGGGCCGAGAATTTCTTCCTCTTCGGCATGGATGTGGCCCAGGCTCAGGCCTGCGCCGCCACCCAAGACCATGCGCGCGCCGCCATTCTCGCCAGCCAGCCCCTGCAAGACGTGCTGCAGGCCATCGTCGAGGGCCGGTTTAGCCCGACCGACACCGGCCGCTACGCCCATATCGTCGATGTCACCTGGAACCACGACCCCTTCCTCGTCGCTTCCGATTTCGACAGCTACTGCGCCGCCCAGGCCCAGGTCGATGCCGCCTACCAGGACCCCGACCACTGGACCCGCCTCACGCTCCGCAACATCGCGGGCAGCGGACATTTCTCCTCGGACCGAACCATCCAAGGCTACATGGCCGACATCTGGCAGGCCCACAGCCTCCTCTGACCCGCCTGTCTTCCTTGTGCCGCAAATATTCCGGGGGCAGCGCCCCCCAATTTTCCTTTGGAAAATTGCACCCGGCGACGACGCAGTCGGCGCAACCCCTTGTCGCCCTCGGCACGCAGGCGTAGCCAAGACCCATGCCCACCACCCAACAGCCCCTGCGCGGCATCGCGCTGAAAGTCGCCTCTGTCTGCGTCTTCGTCTCCATGGCCTCGCTCATCAAGGCCTCCGCCGACGCGATCCCACCCGGGCAGGCCGTCTTCTTCCGCTCCTTCTTCGCGATCCCCGTGATCCTCGCCTGGTTGATGATCCAGCACGATCTCGCCCATGGGTTGGAGACAAATAATCCTATGGGTCATGTCTGGCGCGGCCTGGTCGGAACGTCCGCGATGGGCCTTGGCTTTGCGGGCCTCGGTCTCCTGCCGCTGCCTGAGGTCACCGCCATCGGCTACGCGGCCCCGATCCTCGTGGTCGTCTTCGCCGCCATGTTCCTCAACGAACAGGTCCGCCTGTTCCGACTTTCAATGGTCGCCTTGGGGATGGGGGGTGTTCTGATCGTCCTCAGCCCGCGCCTGAACCTCGACCCGACCACTGCGGACACGGGCGAGGCTCTTGGTGCGGTCCTTGTCTTGATGGGCGCGGTCTGCGCGGCGCTAGCACAGGTCTTCGTCCGCAAACTCGTGCAGACCGAACGCACCGCCGCCATCGTCTTCTGGTTCTCTGTCACCGCTTCGGCCCTCAGCCTGCTGACGATCCCCTGGGGCTGGGTCTGGCCAACGCCTGCACAATGGGCGTTGCTGATCGGCGCAGGTCTTGCGGGCGGGGTAGGGCAGATTTTGCTCACCTCCTCCTACCGCTTCGCCGATGCCTCGCTTATCGCGCCGTTCGAATACACGTCCATGCTGCTAGCCATTGGCGTCGGCTACTTCATCTTCGCCGAGACCCCGACCACAACAATGCTGCTCGGCGCGGCCCTAATCGTCACAGCAGGCATCGCGATCATCTGGCGCGAACGCCAACTTGGCCTGCAGCGCGGTGCGCGCAAAGCGGGAACCCCGCAGCCGTGACGTAGCGTCAGACCCTCTGACACCGCACATCTGACACCAACCTGCAAGGTTTCCCCCTTCGCGCGCCCGTTGCCCTGTGTACCACCACATCACGACGGGAGCGGCGGCAAGTGAAGGGGTTGCCGCGCCCGCAACCATCGAAGCGCGATTACCCGCAGCTTCGATCCGCGCCACTAAACTGGGTGGGGCGGCGGTGGCAAAGGGGCATCACTCCGCCCATGACCCACCAAGGGGCCGGGCCGTGCGCAGGGCAGATCGCACGCCCGGCCCCTTTTTTGCGTCCGCCATGACAGTCACCTACGATCTATCGAGTTGACGCCATCCGGCCTTCCATTAACTTTCCCTACAACACTCATTTCAGGACGCGCCACCATGACCCGGACCCACCTTCACACGTGCCTTGCAACCCTGCCCCTTCTGCTTCTTGCAACAGCCGCCTCGGCGCATGTCGGCGAGGGAATCAATACAGGCTTCGCCTCCGGCTTCTGGCACCCGATCCTGGGGTGGGACCACGTCGTTGCCATGGTCGCCGTCGGCCTCTGGGGCGCCTTCCTCGGTCGCCCGGCAATCTGGATCCTTCCGGTCGTATTCCCGCTCGTCATGGCCTTTGGTGGCGCGCTGGGCGTTATGGGCGTGCCAATCCCTGCGGTTGAAACCGGCATCGCACTGTCCGGCGTGATCCTTGGCCTCTTAATCGCGTTTGCTGTGAAGGCCCCAATTTGGGTCGCCGCCGTGATTGTCGGCGTATTCGCGATCTTCCACGGCCATGCCCATGGCGGTGAGTTGCCCGAACAGTTCAGCGCCTATGGCTACGCAGTGGGCTTCGTGATCGGCACCGGCCTTCTGCACGTTGTCGGCATTGCGCTCGGCTTCCTGACCAAAAGCTCGGTCGGGACTTGGGCGGCGCGGGGCATCGGCGGCGCGATTGCGCTTGTCGGTGCCGCGTTCCTGTTCGGCCTCGCCTGACTTGAACCCCACGACGCACCCGTGAAACACCGCTACCTTCTGCCCTTGGCGTTCGCCGCCGCGCCCACCAGCGCGGCGGCCCATTCGTTTGAATCCGGCGCGGACCTTTACGCTCAGTTTGTGGAAGGGGCAGGGGTGATCGCCACCTACCCGGCGGTCTTCCTGCCGCTGCTGGCGCTCGGGCTCTTCCTGACCCTGTGGCAGAGCGAGGGCATGGTCGCCGCCTGGCCCTACTTCCTCGCGGGGCAGATTGCAGGCATCGCGGTCGCCCCACTGGTCGGCGAATGGATCCTGCCCGTAATGATGAGCGCTGGCATCATCGTAGGTGCGCTCGCAGCCCTCCTCCCACAGCCCAACCGGCCTCTGTCGCTGATCTTCGCAGCCACCCTAGGCACGCTGACCCTCGCGCTCGGGCTGGAAGGGCACCGTTTCTTCGAACTTCCGGTTCTCATCCACCTCGGCCTGCTCTTTGGTGCAAACGCCGCCGTGGCGCTCGCCGCAGGTATTGCGCGATTGGCGTTGGAGAAAGTGCCAGCCGAATGGATGCGCATAACGGTTCGCGTCGCCGCGTCGTGGATTGCCGCGATGTTGATGCTGATCCTCGCCTTCACCCTGCGCGGCGGTGGCGTTACTTAAACTCTACCCTTGCGCGCGGCGGTAATCGTCTTCTGCCAGATTGCCCTGCCGCGCCAATAGCCCCTGCAAGCGTTGCATCACGCGGCCCCGCGCCAGTTTCAGCGTCTGAAGGGCCAACCGGGCCGAGAGTGTGTTGGCCGACATATCCAGCACGACCTGCACCCGCGTCATATCCGGGCGCAATTCCAGAAACGTCATCTCGTAGACCGCTTGCATGCCGCCGACAGTGGTCTGGATCTCGCACCGCTCCGGCGCGTCCATGGCGCTGATTTCCGAGGTCACAGGCCGCACTCGGCCACGCACGGTGACAGATCCGCGCCAGCCGCAACCCGGTGCGGCTTCGGCCCAATTGCCGACGCGCGTCAAATCGGCGCCGCGCCCCTTGGCTTCGGCCTCGATACCACTGAAATCCGTGAACCGGGCCCATGTAATGGCCGCAGGTGCGTCCACATCTTCGGAAACCTTGAATTTCATAACCCGCGTTGCTCCTGCTCAGCCCCCGCTTTCCGTTTGCCGGGGGCAGGGGTAGGGCGTCAAGGTAAAGGTCAGGTCAATCCAGCGTATCGGCCAACCAGTGTTGCAACAGAAAATGCGCAATCGCGCCTTTCCGGGCCGGAAGCATCGTTGGGTCATTTCCAGCCCAGACTTCAACCATTTGCGATTTCGTGACCCACTTGGCGTCTTCGATTTCTTCGGGATCGATTTCGATCTTGGTAGACGTCGCCTCCCCACGGCACCCGAACATCAAGGAGGCCGGAAAGGGCCAGGGCTGGCTGGACAGGTAATCGACACGTCCAACCTGAACCCCTGCCTCCTCTCGCACTTCACGTCGGACGGCGGCCTCAATGGTCTCGCCGGGTTCCACAAATCCCGCCAACAGGGAATACATCCCCTCGGGCCAGCCGGGCGAGCGGCCCACCAGAACCGAGTCGCCATGCGTGATCAGCATGATCACCACCGGATCGGTGCGCGGGAAATGATGCCCGCCGCACTTTCCGCAATCGCGCTGCCAACCGGCCATGGCCAAAGCACTCTTCTCTCCGCACTTCGCGCAATATTGGTGGGTCGCATGCCATGTCAGGATGGCGCGCGCCGTCGCGGCCAGTTCAGCCTCGCGCCGGGATAGGTGGGTCATCAGGCCACGCAATTCGCGGAACCCGGCCTCCTTTTCGGAAGGGTGCATTTGCACGCTCGGGTCGAGAAAGGCGTTCACACCTTCTTCGTCAACATCGACAGGCGTCCAGGCTGACACATCTCGCGCGAACAGCAGGCGTTTCCCATCTTCGTCGTAGCCCAAGAGAATGGGAGGTTCACTTGCACGTCCGAATACGGCAGCGTCCGCTGCCCGAACAGCGAGTTTCACATCGCCATCCTTTGGGTCGCCTTCGACCATCGGCTTGCCGCGCCACAGCGGCAGTACCATTGCATCGGCGTCCAGCGCCGCATCTAGATGATCTGCTTTCCCGCGCAATTCGGCAGCGCGGTCCAAGCCCGAGGTCCCGAAGGTCACGTCTTCTGAGTATTTCATAGTCACCCTTCCCCGGACGTCAGGTGCCATCTCTATGGCCCGAGGGCAACACCACAGCTTGGCTATGGAAAAACCGCTGTGAAGTGCAACGAAGGCTCTCTGATAGCTCGGCCTTGCAGCTACGGTGAAAAAAAAAGACGGCTGGGGCCCAAGAACATGACCCTAATCGGGGCAACAATGGTTTCAAAGATTTCTGCTGGGCCAGATCAGGTGCATTTGCGCCTTCTGGCCACAACGGATTTGCATGCGCATCTGTTGCCGTTCGACTATTTCACCGACACCCCCACATCGGGCGTTGGTCTGGCGCAGCTGGCCGATCTGATCCGTGCGGCCCGCAAAAACGCGCCCAACACGCTGCTGTTCGACAACGGCGATACGCTGCAGGGAACGCCACTGGCCGACGCCACCTTTGCCGAGGTCCTGCCAAACGGCGATCCGAACCCCATGATCGTGGCGATGAACGGCCTTGGGTTTGACGCGGCCACACTGGGCAATCACGATTTCGATTTCGGTCTGGATTACCTGCAAATGTCGTTGTCAGCCGCCCGCTTCCAGTTGACACTTGCAAATGTCCACCAACCCGATGGCAGCCCCTTCCTGCCGGAACGGACCCTGCTCAAACGGCGGGTAACAGACGGCTCGGGACGGGAGCATGAGCTGCAAGTCGGCATCACTGGCGTGGTTCCACCCCAAGTGGCTGCCTGGTCAAAGCCAAGCGTCGACGGAAAGCTACGTTTCTCCGATATGACCATGGCCGCCGCGACGCAGGTTGCGGCTCTGCGCGACGAGGGCGCGGACGTGGTTGTTGTTCTCGCCCATAGCGGACTTGGCCAGAAAGACGCCGCCGCTGGAGCCGAAAACACCGCCTCTCAAATCGCCGCTCTGCCGGGGGTTGATGCCGTTTTCGCAGGCCACACACACGATCTGTTTTCGCATCCCGGCGAAGCAGGGCGGGCACCTCTGGTGCAACCCGGCGCATACGGGTCGCATCTGGGACTCATAGATCTCATCCTCGAACCGGCGCGCGATGAAAACCGATGGTCCGTGAAGCCCGCCCAATCCGCCACGCCGTCATTACCGGCCCGTGTCCAAGACCAAGACCCGCAGTCGACCCACCTGCTCAGCGATCTCCCTGATGTGCGCAGCCAAGTCGACGAAGCCCATCGCATCACGCGCACCCATGTCGACAGGCCGCTCGGCCATTCCGCCGTGCCGCTTGAGACGCTGTTTTCCACAATCGCCCCCTGCGCCGCGACGCAAGTGATTGCCGATGCGCAACGCGCCGCCGCACTACCCCTGATCGCGGCACACCCGGAATTGAGCGACCTGCCCATCCTGTCCGCCGCCGCGCCCTTCCGCGCCGGGGGGCGGGCAGGGCCCGAAAACTACACCGACATCCCGGCGGGCGATCTGAAACTGCGCCATGCAGCGGACCTCTATATTTATCCCAATTCGCTCTGCGTTCTGCGGATCAACGGGGCCGGCCTGCTTCAGTGGCTGGAACGCAGCGGCTCGATCTACAACCAGATCGACCCAACGGCGACCGAACCGCAAAAGCTGATCAACCACAGCTTCGCGCCCTACAATTTCGATCGCATCACCGGGCTGACCTACCAGATCGACGTGTCACAACCGCCGCAAACCGATCCCGAAGGCCATCACGTCGACGAAGCCGCCTCTCGCATTCGCAACTTGCGCTTTGAAGATGGCCGCGCCGTTGGCCCTGCGGATGAGATGCTGATCGTCACAAATTCCTACCGCGCCGCAGGGGGCGGCCATTTTCCGTCTGCCGCCCAAGCCATCATGGTCAAAACCAGCAGCATTTCCGTCCGCGATGCCGTCGCGAAATACATCGCACAATCCGAACAAAGCCTCGCCCCGACCGTTCAGCCAAGCTTCTCGCTTACCCCCCTTGGGGGCGTCGACCTTCTATTTGAAACAGGACCCGCTGCAGAAAAGCATAAAAATCGACAGGCGCAACTTGGCCTTCGCGCCATTGAAGAAGATGAAGATAAACAAGGCTTTACCCCCTTTCTCCTCACTCTCTAAACTATCTCCCACACTATTTTTCCGCACATTTCCAAACTTTTTTTGCCCGCCATGTCGATTGGCCCACCCCTCCGTTCGTCATGGGGGTGAAGGCGATGATGCCTTTGCTCAAACAGACGGAGAAAGACAATGACCCTCACGACCATCCTAGCCGCCGGCACCGCAACCCTCGCCATCGCCGCCGCCGCCACCTACCTGCTGCCGCGCAACGTGACCGTGGAACGCAGCGCCCTTGTCGATGCCACACCCGAAGCGGTCATTGCGCTTGCCTCCTCCACCCAGGGCTTCCAACAGTTCAACCCCTACCTGACCAGCGACCCCGAGTTGAGCATCGAACCTTTCGGCCCCGAGGCCGGCATCGGCGCAGGCTTCCGCTTCGAAGGCCGCGAGGGCACTGGCACCCAGACGATCAGCGCCATCACCGCCGATCGTGTCACCTACGCCATCGACCTCGGCTCCATGGGCCAGCCGACGCAGCACATCAGCGCCGTCGCTGAAGGCAACCAGACCCGCGTGACCTGGACGGTCGAGAGCGACATGGGCCTCAACCCCGTCTTCCGTGTCTTCGGCCTCTTCATGGATCGCATGTTGGGCGGCACCTATGAAACCGGCCTTGCCAACATCGCCCGCGTTGCCGCCTAATCCCCCAACCAGACCAAGGACAAAAACAATGCGTTACACTTTTCTGCTCTACTCCGACCCTGCCGATTTCGCCCATATGACCCAGGACGACTGGATCGAGATGAAATCCGTCTACGGCCAATACATCGGCGCTCTGCAAGAGGCCGGAGTGTTCGTCGACACCGACTGGCTCCACCCCGCCGACACCGCCACCACGCTCAGCATGAAGGGCGGCGAGAAGACGGTGCAGGATGGTCCCGTGGCCGAAACCCGCGAAAGCCTTGGCGGTTACTTCGTGATCGACGTGCCTGACCTCGACGCAGCCTTGGCCTGGGCCGAGAAATGCCCCGCCGCTCATGCGGGCAAGATCGAGATCCGCGCAACCGCGATGGACAGCCTCGGATGACTGACCCAACCCGCGCCGCCGAAGATGCGGCGCGGGCCTCCTACGGGAAACTGGTGGCCATCCTCGCCGCGCAATCCGGCGACATCGCCGCCGCCGAGGATGCCCTGACCGAAGCCTTTATTCAGGCCCTACGCCTCTGGCCCGAGCGCGGCATCCCCGACCGGCCCGAGGCATGGCTTCTGACCACCGCCCGCAACCGTCGCATCGACGCCGCCCGCCGCGACAAACGTGTGACCTTCACCGATGAAATGCCAGAGATCGCAATGCCCGACCCGCACACCTTCCCCGATGATCGCCTCAAGCTGATGTTTGTCTGCGCCCATCCCGCCATCGACGAAGCCATCCGCACGCCACTGATGTTGCAGACGGTGCTTGGGGTGCAGGCCGCCGACATCGCCCGCATCTTCCATCTGCCACCGGCGACCATGGCGCAGCGGCTGGTGCGGGTAAAACGCAAGATCAAAGACACCCGCATCCCCTTCACCCTGCCTGATGACGTAGATCTCCCCGATCGCATTGGCGCGCTGCTGGATGCGGTTTACGCCGCTTTCGCCGTCGACTGGCAGGAAGGCGCGGGCGATCTCAGCCACGAGGCGCATTTCCTCGCCACCACGCTGGCCGATCTTTTACCCGACAACGCCGAGGCGCTTGGCCTCGCCGCGTTGATCACCTTTGTCGAGGCGCGCCGCGATGCCTCGCCCGTGGATGGGGTCTATGTGCCCCTTCCGGATCAGGACATCGGGCTTTGGAACACCGACCTGATCGACCATGCGGCGCTACTGCTGACCCGCGCCAGCGCGCTTCAGGCGCCCGGCAGGCTTCAATTGGAGGCCGCGATACAGGCCGTCCACGCGGAACGGCACGTCACCGGCGTGACCAACTGGCGCGCGCTTAGCCAGCTTTATGCAGGGTTGATGCAGATCACCCCTTCTCTCGGGGCCGCCGTCGGGCGCGCCGTAGCGGTGGGCGAAGATGCGGGCGCACTTGAAGGCCTGCGCCTGTTGGATCTGATCGACGCGGACGCCGCGGAGGCGTTCCAACCCTATTGGGCCACCCGCGCGCACTTGCTCGCCGCCAGCGCGCCGCAAGAAGCAGCCGAGGCGTATTCACGCGCCATCGAGCTTAGCACCTACGCCCCCGCAACAGCTTGGCTGGAGGCCCGCCGCACCGCGCTCCGCTCGCGGCTTCTCTGACCCTCTTTGTTCCCAAAATATGCTGGGGGAGTCTGCGCAAGCAGACGGGGGCATAGCCCCCATGCTCTCCGCTTTTTTCTGGTGTTAAGAAAGGTTAAGAGAACGGAAAATAATAACTAAAACAAAAACTTAACCCGTCTGCTCACGCGTGAGCAGCTAGTCCCGTGCCGGATCCGCAGGGTAGGTGCCGAGGATCTTCAACTCGCTGGTGAAGTACCCCAACTCATCAAGCGCCAGCTGGACGTTATGATCGTCTGGATGCCCCTCGATATCGGCATAGAACTGCGTCGCCGTGAACGCCCCGCCGACCATGTAGCTCTCCAGCTTGGTCATGTTGACGCCATTCGTCGCAAACCCACCCATCGCTTTGTAAAGCGCCGCTGGAATGTTTCGCACACGGAAGACAAACGTAGTCATCATATGATCTGACCGCCGCGCCATATCCGCCTCCCGTGACATGACAAGGAAGCGCGTGGTGTTGCGGTCATGGTCCTCGATATGCCGCGCCAAAACGTCCAACCCGTAGATCTCTCCCGCCAGTTCCGAGGCGAGCGCCGCCTTGCTGGCATCTCCCCATTCCGCCACATCCCGCGCCGCCCGCGCATTGTCCGGGCTGACGCGCCCCGTGATGCCCTTCTCGCGCAGGAATGTTCCGCATTGCGGCAGCAAAACGAGATGGCTATAGGCCTCTTTCACGTCCGTAAGATCTGTGCCTGGCAAAGCCAGCAGGTTGATGTGCACCCGCACGAACGCCTCGTCGATGATGTGCAGCCCCGACTCGGGCAGAAGGCGGTGGATGTCGGCCACACGCCCGTAGGTGGAGTTTTCGACCGGAAGCATCGCAAGCTCTGCCTCACCACTGCGCACCGCCTCGATCACGTCTTCAAAGGTGGCGCAAGGCAGCGGCTCCATGTCCGGGCGCGCCGCGCGGCAGGCCTCGTGTGAATAGGCTCCGGGCTCTCCTTGGAAGGCAATACGGGCTGTCATTGGCAAAATCCGCTCGAAAAGGTCGTTTCGTCGCGCTCCCTACACCTTGCCTTGCCCCAAAGGAACACCATACATAGCCGCGAACGAGCGACAGACCTTTGTGGAGCCGACATGTTTGACACGATGACCATCACCAAAGCCGGCGGCGCGGTCTGCGCAGCCCTGCTGGTGTTCCTTCTGGGCGGTTGGGCCGCCGAAGAGCTTTATAACATCGACCACCATGGCGAAGATCACGTCAGCGGCTATCGCATCGAGATTGCCGAATTGGATGAAGGCCCGGTTGAAGAAGTACCGGAAATCCCGTTTGCAGACGTTTATGCCGTGGCGGATGCTGGCGCGGGTGAGCGCTTGTGGCGCCAATGCTCGGCTTGCCACGCGTTGAATGCCGGCCAGAATGGTGTCGGTCCCTACCTGCTTGGTGTTGTGGACCGCCCCATCGCTGCGGCTGATGGCTTTGACTATTCGGACACGCTTGCCGGGATGAGCGACATGGCGTGGACGCCCGAAAATATCTCGGGCTTCATCGAAAACCCGCGTGAATGGGCCCCGGGCACGGCGATGTCTTACGGCGGTATGGATGATATCGAGGATCGCGCGAACCTGATCGCCTACCTCGCCACGCAGCAGTAACACCTGCGGAAATGGGATAGCGAACGCCGCCTTCGGGCGGCGTTTTTCGTTTTTTGTCACTCAAAGCGAAAAAAGCGGCCGATCACTACCTGATCACGGAATCTCAACTTGAACCGAACGCAGGCTGGTCTCTAACGTTTTGCGACACATAATAATGGTAGCGCGATCCAGAATTGCGTCCAGTAACCAACCGACGAACGGAGGTGCATATGCAGGACCAGACCAGAGCCAAAGTTGCCGTTGCCAAACAGGACGCCGCAATCACCCGGCCAGCCGCCTTGCTACCGCTAACCAGTGCGGCGCTCATCCTTGCCCTTGGCGCATTTGCTACGGACGCGCAGGAAGTGGGTGACGACGGTCTGATCCGAACATACGGCATCTCTACGTTTGGTGAGCTTCGATACAGCCCAGACAGCCCTCATCTGGATTATGTGAACCCTGATGCACCGCAAGGCGGCGAGATGTCATTCTCCTGGTCGTCGGGATCGTTCGACTCCATGCATCCCTATTCGCGGGTTGGTCGCCCCGCTGTCTTATCGAGCATCTTCTTTGAGGCGATGCTTGAAGGCACCGCGGATGAGATTGGGTCGGCCTACTGCCTGCTCTGCGAAGAATTCGCGTATCCCGAAGACCGCTCCTACGTCATCTTCACGTTGCGTGAGGGTGTCACCTTCTCCGACGGCACACCGATGACGGCGCAGGACGTGATGTTCTCGTATGAGATCCTGCGGGATGAAGGTTTGCCGTCATTCCGCGCCAATATCCCGAACACGATCGCCAGCGCAGAGGTTATTGACGAGCGGTCAATCCGGTTCGACTTCAATCCCGAAGCGCCGCTTCGCGACCGTATCCAGACTGCAGGCGGCCTGCCGGTATTCAGTCAAGCCAGCCATGAAGCGTCCGGCCTCGCGTTCGAGGATAGCCGGTTGGAGCCACTCGTTGGGTCCGGGGCTTACACTCTTGGCGAAGTGGAGCCGGGCCAACGTGTCGTGTTCGTCCGCGACCGCGATTATTGGGGCGATGATCTATGGATCACCCAAGGTCGGAACAATTTCGACAGCATTCGCATCGAGTATTACGGCGACAGCCTTGCCGCGTTCGAAGGCTTCACCGCCGGTAACTACACCTTCCGGCAGGAAAGCAGCAGCCAGGCTTGGGCCAACAACTACGATTTCCCGGCGCTTGAAGATGGCACTGTCATTCAGGAATCCTTGCCCGATGGCACCATCGCCTCTGGCCAATCGTTCATGATCAATTTGCGCCGTCCGCAGTTCCAAGACGTCCGTGTGCGCAGCGCCTTGGCGCATATGTTCAACTTTGAATGGACGAACGAGACGCTGTTCTACGGCCTTTACTCTCCTGTTGTCAGCTTCTGGGAAAATACCTGGATGGAAGCCGAAGGCATGGCCGAAGGCGAAGAGCTTGCTCTGCTTGAGCAATTCCGTGACCAGCTTCCTGAGACCGTGTTCACGAGCGAAGTTTATGCAGTCCCAGAGTCGAACCCTGACCGCGCGTTGGACCGTCGGCAGTCCCGCCGCGCGCTAGCCCTTCTGGAAGAGGCAGGCTGGGTGCCGGGTGATGACGGTCTTTTGCGGAACGCTGCGGGGCAGACGCTGGATGTGGAGTTCCTGAATTCGTCACCGCTATTTGATCGTATCATCAACCCGTATGTCGAAAACCTGCGCGCCATTGGTGTGAATGCCTCGATGAACCGTGTCGACAACGCACAGCTGCAACAGCGTCAACGCGATGCCGATTACGATATGATCACCGACCATTTCCCCATGGGCTATGAGCCCGGTGCGGGCCTGCGCCAATACTTCGGTTCACTGGGTGCAGATGAAAGCCTATTCAACGTGCCCGGATTGGCAGACGAAGGCGTGGATGCCCTGATCGAGACCGTTGTGAACACGGAAACACGGGAAGAATTGGACGTAGCCGTTCGGGCACTGGACCGCGTCTTGCGCGATCGGGTGATCCGCGTTGGACAGTGGTACAACGACGCCCATTGGGTCGCGTACTACGACATGTATCGCTACCCGGAGGAGCTTCCGCCATATTCCCTTGGCTTCCTGGACTTCTGGTGGGTAGACCCCGAGGCCGAGCAGGCCCTTCGTGACTCAGGCGCGCTCTAAGGCCGGACGCAAGCCATGGGCGCCTATATCCTCCGACGGCTCTTGCTGGTGATCCCAACGATCTTTGGCGTGATGCTACTGAACTTCATGCTAATCCAGCTGGTGCCCGGAGGGCCGATCGACCAGATCATCGCGCAGCTGGAGGGTGAGGGCGATGCCTTTGCCGGTATTTCCGGCGGAGGCGGTGACAATGCCGCCGACGCCTCGGACTTTGATGTTGGCTATCAG
Organism: Gymnodinialimonas sp. 202GB13-11; assembly: GCF_040932485.1. Classification (NCBI taxonomy): domain Bacteria; kingdom Pseudomonadati; phylum Pseudomonadota; class Alphaproteobacteria; order Rhodobacterales; family Paracoccaceae; genus Gymnodinialimonas; species Gymnodinialimonas hymeniacidonis. Next base: position 3,895,430 of record NZ_JBFRBH010000001.1, read on the forward strand.
GGCGCGCGCGGTTTGCCGCCGCAATTTCTTGAGCAGCTGCAGGTGGAATTCAACTTCGCGCGGATCGTCTGTGAAGACGGTTTCACCGGAGAGCCCGACCTCGATGCCGAGGAATGCGTGGCTGAAGAGATCCCAATTCTTGAACGCTTCGGCCTGATGATGATGGATTACCTGCGCTTCGACTTCGGAGAGAGCTATTTCCGCTCGATCTCGGTGGTCGATCTGGTGATCGAAAAGATGCCCGTGTCGATCACGCTTGGCCTGTGGTCTACGATCATCGCCTACATCGTTTCAATCCCGTTGGGCATCCGCAAGGCGGTCCTTGATGGCACCCGTTTCGACAGTGCGACCAGTGCAATTATTATCGTGGCCTATGCGATCCCGGGCTTCCTGTTCGGTATCATCCTTTTGGTGGTCTTTGCTGGAGGGCGATACCTGAGTTGGTTCCCGCTACGCGGCCTTACGTCAGACGGGTTTGAGGATATGACGGTGATCCAACAGATCATCGACTATCTGTGGCACATCACTCTGCCGGTTGTGGCGTCAACGATCTCTGCCTTTGCCACGCTGACATTGCTCACCAAGAATTCGTTTCTGGATGAAATCAAGAAACAATACGTGATGACCGCCAAGGCCAAGGGCCTGACGGAGCGGCGTGTGCTTTACGGCCATGTTTTCCGCAACGCGATGCTGATTGTGATCGCAGGCTTCCCGGCGGTCTTCATCGGCGTCTTCTTTGGCGGATCACTGATCATCGAGACGATCTTCTCGCTCGACGGATTGGGGCGGCTCGGGTTCGAAGCCGTGGTCACGCGGGACTATCCGGTGGTCTTCGGCACGCTGTTTGTGTTCAGCCTTATCGGCCTGACCGTCGGGATCATATCCGATCTGATGTATGTGTGGATTGACCCGCGCATCGACTTTGAATCGTTGGAGGGGTAGCGCATATGGCCCTTCCCGACGAAACGACAAAAGCCTCACCGCTGCCCGACAGCGATATGGACGCCGCCGCGTCCCATGGCCGTGTGCAGGGGGACCGCCAAGGCTGGCTTAGCCCGTTGAACCGTCGCCGCTGGCGCAACTTCAAGCGCAACCGCCGGGCGTTCTGGTCGCTGTGGATCTTTGCCGTCCTCTACGGCTTGTCGCTGTTGTCGCCTTACCTGGCCAACGACAAACCGCTAGTGGTCAACTTCCGCGGCGAGTACTTCACCCCGATCTTCAACTTCTACCCGGAAACCGCATTCGGCGGCGATTTCGGGACCGAGGCCGTCTATCGCGACATCGAAGTGCAATGCCTGATCGTCTCAGGCGGTCTAGAGGATTGCTGGGACGACCCTGAAGAGGTGATTGCACAGGTTGAGGAGACTGGCGCATTTGCTGGGGCCGAGGTTGAGCAGGGCTGGATTATGTGGCCGCTGATCCCCCACAGTTTCAACACCATCGTCGACCGGCCTGGCCATGCGCCTGCCTCACCCAATGTGATTGGCTGGTGGCCCGAGATTGAACGGGACGGCGCCGGGGAACCTGTGTTGGACGAAGACGACCAGCCGGTGATCGACTGGAACTTCGGCCTGTTGCCTGAGGATCGTCGTGGCACGAACCTGTTGGGCACGGATGACACCTCGCGCGATGTGTTGGCGCGGGTGATCTACGGCTTCGAATTGTCCGTCAGTTTTGCGTTGATTGTGACGGTCTGCACGTCAATCATTGGCATATTCATGGGGGCGTTGCAGGGCTATTTCGGCGGGTTGGTCGACCTGTTTTGGCAACGGATCATCGAAATCTGGAACGCGACACCCAGCCTCTATGTGATCATCATCGTAGCGGCGATCATCCCGATGAACTTCACCCTGCTGGTGTCTTTGATGGTCTTCTTCGGGTGGATGAACCTGACCGGAGTCGTCCGTGCCGAATTCCTGCGGGCCCGAAACTTCGAATATGTGCGCGCGGCCCGTGCGTTGGGCGTTGGCAACGCAACAATCATGTTCCGCCACATTCTACCCAACGCGATGGTGGCCACCCTGACATTTCTGCCGTTCATCGTGACAGGGACAATCGCGGGCCTGGCCAGCCTTGATTTCCTGGGTTTTGGCCTGCCGTCATCTGAGCCTTCCCTGGGAGAGCTGACATTGCAGGGCAAGAACAACCTGCAAGCCCCATGGCTGGGTTTCACCGCATTCTTTACCTTCGCATTCATGTTGTCGCTGCTCGTCTTCATCTTTGAAGGTGTCCGCGATGCGTTTGATCCACGAAAGACATTCACATGACCCGGCGCGTGCTCGATATTCGTGACCTTACGGTCGATTTCTCCCAAGAAGGGGGAACGGTGAATGCCGTGCGCGGGGTGTCCTTCCACGTTGAACGTGGTGAGACGGTTGCCCTTGTCGGCGAAAGCGGATCCGGCAAATCTGTAACGGCCTTGTCGACCGTTGACCTATTGCCGGGTGCGGCGGAAGTGGGCGGCTCGATCAAATACGATGGGGCCGAGATGGTCGGTGCGTCAGACGCCGAGCTACGTCGCGTGCGTGGAAACGACATCAGCTTTATCTTTCAAGAACCGATGACATCGCTCAACCCGCTGCACACCATCGAAAAGCAGATGGCCGAAAGCCTCGTCGAGCATGGGGGCTACAAGTACCCCGGTGGCTTGAAACGGATGGCGAGCAGCATCGCGGGTGGCGATCCGGTGCCTGTGCTGCTGGCAATCTTCCTGCTGCTGTCGATTGTCATGTTCTATATTTTCGCGGTCATCCAACCCGATGATTTCGGTACGATACGCGAGGTGGTTCAGGACCGCGCCGGCAATGCGGGAATACTGTTCTTTGCTATCGCCAGTCTGGTTGGGGCCATCATCCAAGCCGCACTCATAACCGCAATCCTTGCCGTTCCGCTGCTTGTTCTGCGGTTCATCCTGCGGGCTTTGGGGTTCACGGATGTCGTTTCCTCAGATCTGCGGACCCGTGTGATCGACCTTCTGACCAAGGTGGGCATCCGCGACCCTGAAACGCGGCTGGGCGCCTATCCACACCAGCTGTCAGGTGGGCAGCGGCAGCGCGTGATGATCGCCATGGCGCTGGCCAATGGGCCGGAATTGCTGATCGCGGATGAGCCGACGACAGCGCTGGATGTCACCATCCAGGCCCAGATTCTAGACCTGTTGGGTGATCTGAAACGGTCCGAGGGCATGAGCCTTCTGTTCATCACTCATGACCTTGCCATCGTCCGACGCATCGCAGACCGCGTTTGCGTCATGCAAGGCGGCGAGATTGTGGAGCAAGGAAAGACGGGCGAGATTTTCGACAACCCTCAACACCCTTACACGCGCAAGCTGTTGGGGGCGGAACCGTCAGGTTCGCCTGATCCCGTTGCCGGTGATGCCGAAGAAATTCTGAATACCGACGATCTCCGCATCTGGTTCCCGATCCAGCGCGGGTTGCTGCGGCGCACAGTGGGCCACGTGAAGGCCGTCAACGCGGCGAACATTTCCATCAAGCAAGGTGAGACACTGGGGATTGTTGGGGAGAGTGGCTCAGGCAAGACCACCTTGGCACTCGCGATCATGCGTCTTGTTCGATCGGAAGGTCCGATCATGTTCCTCGGGCAGAATCTTTCTCACGCGACCAAGTCCGAGCTGCGCGGCGTGCGGCGCGACATGCAAATCGTGTTTCAGGACCCCTACGGCTCCCTCAGTCCGCGCATGACGATTGAGCAGATCGTCTCCGAAGGATTGAAGGTGCAGGGCGTCGGTCCGCGCGAACGACGGACAAGGGTTGGCGAAATCCTTGAGGAGGTCGGGCTGAGCCGCGACATGATGCACCGTTACCCGCATGAATTCTCCGGCGGGCAGCGGCAACGCATCGCCATTGCGCGCGCCATGATTCTGCGCCCGCGTCTGGTTGTTCTTGATGAGCCCACGAGCGCGCTCGATATGACAGTGCAGGTTCAAATCGTGGAGTTGCTGCGCAAGCTGCAGCGGGACCACAACCTTGCCTATCTGTTCATCAGCCATGACCTGCGTGTCGTGCGTGCGCTCAGCCACAAGGTGATCGTCATGAAACAAGGCGATGTGGTCGAGATGGGCGACACAGACGCATTGTTCGATAACCCCCGGCAAACCTATACGCGGGAGTTGATGGCAGCAGCCTTCGGAGATCGCGCGGGCGCAGCTTAAATCGCGGACGAGTGGTTTCTGGCCTTCTCGCTTGTATAGGCATCCACATGGCGCGCGATCAGCCGGGTCAGGGGCCGAGACTCTTCCAAGACGGTCAGGCCATTGTCGTTGCGTGCTACATGTCCTTCGTAGGACCGGGCGATGTCGTCCAGGATCGGGTCGACTGCTTTGCGCGGGAAGGTCGATGACCCACGCTGATCGACGCCAAAGTCGCACATCAAGCGTTCGATGATGTGGCTGCGCAGGCGATCTTCGTCGGTCAGTATATGTCCGCGACCTGTGGGAAGCTCGCCCGCGCGGACGGCCTTTTGATAGGCGGCCGTGCTGGCGGCGTTCTGGACAAATCCCTGCGGGAATTTTGAGATTGAGGATGCACCAACACCAATCAGCACATCGCAGCTGTCATCCGTGTAGCCCTGGAAATTGCGCATGAGGCGGCCTTGCCGCGCGGCGACAGACAGGCTGTCCTCGGGGCGGGCGAAGTGATCGATCCCGATCTGGTCGTACCCGTCCCAACGCAAGACTTCACTGGCTGTTTCAAACAGGCCAAGGCGCGCCACAGGATCAGGCAAATCCTCGGTCGGGATCAGGGATTGGCGCTTTGCCATCCAGGGAACATGTGCGTAGCCGTAGAGTGCCACCCGATCCGGGTTTAGCGATAGCAGCATCTGCATTGAGGATGTGATGCGCGCCTGCGATTGGCGGGGCAATCCATAGAGCAGATCGGTATTCAGCGAGGTCACTCCCCGCGCGCGCAAACCTTCAACGGCGGCGCGTGTCACTTCGAAGCTCTGCTCGCGTCCGATGATTTTCTGAATCTCGGGGTCAAAGTCCTGCACACCGATCGAAGCGCGGCCCATTCCGGCATCCGCCAGTGCATCTAGACGAGCATCGTCGATTTCATTCGGGTCGATCTCAACCGAGAACTCGGCATTCTTGGTCAAAGGAACGGCCTCGCGAATCGAATCCGCCAACCGAGTGATCTCGGGAGCATTCAAAAGCGTCGGAGTGCCGCCACCCCAATGCAATTTCGCGATCTCGACGCCCTGCGGCAAAAGGCCCGTAAGGGCCTGAATTTCTTGTATAAGAGTGTTTGTGTAGGCGACCACCGGCCCTTCCGATTGCATACCCTGCGTTCGGCAGGCGCAGAACCAGCACAGCCTTCTGCAGAAGGGGACATGGGCATAGAGCGACACTTTTGAACCGGGTGGAATCGCCGCAAGCCAGGCGCGGTGCACCTCGGTCGTGACATCGCCTGCAAAGTGGTTCGCAGGCGGATACGAGGTGTAGCGGGGCACGTTCGCCTCAAACAGGCCTAACCGTCGCATTTGATAATATCTGTCCATGAGGTAAAACTTATGCGTGCTCAAGACCGGGCGCCTTGACCCAGATCAACCCGAGCACAGCGCGCGAACAGGAGCATTTTCATGCAGCACGCGGACTTCCGCCTTGAGAAGATTGACTGCTCTGCTTGCCCGATCCGACATCGGGCCGTCTGCGCGCGTGCGGATGAGGACGAACTTAAGCAATTGAACGCGATCAAGTCTTACCGCAGCTTCAAGGCAGGTGAGACAATCGTTTGGGCAGGCGAAAACGTTGATTTCGTCGCTTCCGTCGTGAGTGGTGTCGCTTCGCTGTCGCAGACGATGGAGGATGGCCGTCGCCAGATGGTCGGCCTTTTGCTGTGCTCCGACTTCATCGGTCGTCCGAACCGCGAGAGCGTTGCCTATGACGTCACGGCGATCTCGGACGTGACCTTATGCTGTTTTCGACGCAAGCCGTTCCAAGGAATCTTGGCGGACACGCCACATATCTCCCAGCGATTACTGGAGATGACCCTTGATGAGCTCGATGCCGCACGGGAGTGGATGCTGATCCTCGGGCGCAAGACCGCCCGCGAAAAGATTGCCAGTTTCCTTGCCATCATCGCTCGGCGCGAAACAGCGCCGGATGGAGGCGGTGTCGGTAGTAACGTGGCCTTTGAGTTGCCGCTCACACGCGAGGCAATGGCTGACTATTTGGGTCTGACGCTAGAAACAGTGAGCCGCCAGATTTCTGGCCTGAAACGTGACGGCATTATCCAACTCGAAGGCAAGCGCCGCATTTTGGTTCCTGACTTCAACGACCTTCTCGATGAGACCGGCGATGACGCCGATGGGGGAGTTCTGGTTTAAACCCGGATCTCCCTTTGCTGCTCTGAACGCCCCGTCGGTCGGGGCGTTTTTTCATTTTCTGACCTTTGCTTGACCCAGATCAAGGTCGCCCCCCACCGAAATGCCGATGAACGGATCCATGGAATGCCCGTGGTCCGTCCAGATTCGGCCGGCCCGGGGTAAGGTGAAGGGACGACCGATGAGTGATTATCTTAAGCTCGCTGCCCTTGGGCTTGTCACGGTCTTCGCAGCGATCGCTGCGAATTACGGCCTTGATGCAGCCTACAAGTTGCATGCGTGGATTATCATGGCGGTCGCCGGTGGCTTGTTTCTGTGGCAGTTGCGCCGCACGGGTGAGCCTGCGGTGGCTGTGCCAACCGGGGAATATATGGACGGTCCAGTGAGGGCCGCAGCGATTGCAACGGTCTTCTGGGGCGTTGTTGGCTTCTTGGCGGGCGTGTTTATCGCCTTTCAGCTCGCATTCCCCGCGCTCAATTTCGAATGGGCGCAAGGCTACGCAAACTTCGGACGCCTTCGCCCATTGCACACTTCAGCAGTGATTTTTGCGTTCGGGGGCAACGCCCTTATTGCAGCCTCGTTCTACATCGTGCAGCGCACCAGCGCCGTGCGCATGTGGGGCGGTAACCTCAGCTGGTTCGTCTTCTGGGGTTATCAACTGTTCATCGTTCTGGCGGCGACTGGCTACCTCATGGGCTCGACCCAGGGCCAGGAATATGCGGAACCTGAATGGTACGTGGACCTCTGGCTGACCGTTGTATGGGTGGCTTTCCTGCTGGTGTACCTCGGCACGATCCTCAAGCGGAAAGAGCCGCACATCTACGTGGCCAACTGGTTCCTGCTGAGCTTCATAGTGACCGTTGCTCTGCTGCATGTCGTCAACAACATGTCCATTCCCGTTTCGATCTGGGGTTCGCGCAGCGTTCAGGTCATGTCGGGTGTGCAGAACGCCATGACGCAATGGTGGTATGGCCACAATGCCGTGGGCTTCTTCCTGACCGCCGGTTTCCTCGGCATGATGTACTACTTCATTCCAAAGCAGGCCGAGCGCCCGGTCTATAGCTACAAACTGTCGATCATCCACTTCTGGGCTCTGATCTTCCTGTACATCTGGGCGGGTCCGCACCACTTGCACTACACGGCGCTGCCGGATTGGGCATCGACCCTTGGCATGGTGTTCTCGGTGATCCTGTGGATGCCGTCCTGGGGTGGCATGATCAACGGCCTGATGACGCTGCAAGGCGCGTGGGACAAGCTTCGTACGGACCCGATCCTGCGGATGATGGTGACCTCGCTCGCCTTCTACGGTATGTCGACCTTCGAAGGCCCGATGATGTCGATCCGTGCGGTCAACTCGCTGTCGCACTACACCGACTGGACCATCGGCCACGTCCACTCTGGCGCGCTTGGCTGGAACGGTCTGGTGACCTTCGGGATGCTCTACTACCTGTTCCCGAAACTTTGGCACACGAAGCTTTACAGCCTTCGCGCCGTCAGCTGGCACTTCTGGCTCGCGACCGTTGGCATCGTTCTCTACGCCGCTTCGATGTGGGTGACCGGTATCATGGAAGGCTTGATGTGGCGTGAAGTCGATGCGCAAGGTTTCCTCGTGAACTCCTTTGCAGACACCGTCGAGGCGAAATTCCCGATGTATGTGGTCCGTGGACTGGGTGGGATCATGTTCCTCTCCGGCGCGCTGATCATGGCTTGGAACCTTTGGATGACCGTGCGGACGGCGGGCAGTAAGCCCACCTCTGACCTGGTCCCGGCGGAATAAGGAGGGCTCGAACCATGGGTGTTCTTGACCAACACAAGAAGATTGAAACCAATGCCACGCTTCTGCTGGCGCTGAGTTTCGCCGTCGTCACCGTGGGTGGCATCGTAGAAATCGCACCGCTCTTCTACCTGGAGAACACGATCGAGGATGTAGAGGGCATGCGCCCCTATTCCCCGCTCGAACTGGCCGGGCGCGAGATCTACGTGCGCGAAGGGTGCTACGTGTGCCACAGCCAGATGATCCGCCCAATGCGGGACGAGGTTGAACGGTACGGGCATTACAGCCTTGCGGCGGAAAGCCAGTACGACCACCCGTTCCAATGGGGGTCTAAGCGAACGGGGCCCGATCTTGCCCGGGTCGGCGGGCGCTATTCGGATGAGTGGCATTATGATCACCTGATCAGCCCGCAGTCCGTGGTGCCGGAATCGATCATGCCGTCCTACGCGTTCCTTGCTGACAACACGCTGACTGGGGAGCGCATCGGCGATCTGATGTCGACGCACGCTTTTGTCGGTGTGCCCTACACGGAAGAGCAGCTTGAGATGGCGTCAGCCGACTTCATCGAGCAGGCGACCGATTTCGGGGATCCCGGCGTGGTGGATCGCTATCCCGGTGCGCAGCAGCGCGACTTTGATGGCAACCCTGCCGTGACCGAAATGGATGCGTTGATTGCCTATCTTCAAATGCTCGGCACGTTGGTCGATTTCTCGACCTTCACGCCGGATGAAAGCCGGTAGGGAGGGCACACAGATGGATTATGAATTCCTCCGCAGCCTGTCTGGAAGCATCGGAACGGTGTTTCTGGTCGCCAGCTTCTTTGGCTTTGTCCTCTACGCGTTTCGGCCTGGCTCCAAACGTGTCCACAGCGACAGTGCCGAAATCCCTTTCCGCCACGACGATGCACCGGCACCAGAAGCCGGGCAGGAGGCGCAGCAATGACCGATAAACCACAACATCCTGAAGAACAGGTCCTGCAAGAGGGTGACCCGGACACGACGGGCCATTCCTGGGACGGGATCAAGGAGTTCAACAACCCGCTTCCACGTTGGTGGCTGTGGTGCTTCTACCTGACCATCATCTGGGGCGTCGCCTACACGGTCCTGTATCCCGCATGGCCTGGCATCAGTGGAGCAACGGCGGGCGTGCTTGGCTATTCAACCCGGGCAGAGGTAGCTGAAGAGATTGAGCGCTTTGATGCCCTGAATGCCGACCTGCGGACAGAATTGACCGAGGTGGAACTGGCCTCCGTCACCCGCGATGACACGCCGGAGCTCTATAACTTTGCACTTCAGGCGGGTGCGGCGACGTTCACCACCTGGTGTTCGCAATGCCATGGCGAAGGCGCGGCCGGTGTTCAGGCCGCGGGCTATCCGAACCTGTTGGATGACGACTGGCTATGGGGCGGTTCGCTGGAAGACATCCAGATGACGATCGCCCACGGCATCCGAAACGAGGATGATCCTGATGCGCGCTGGTCCGAGATGACAGCGTTTGAAGGCATCCTCAGCGATGAAGAGATCGCGCAAGTCGTCAATTATGCGATGGCCTTGTCGGATGAGGATGGCGACGGCGTGAACGCTTCAAACCATGCCTACGATACGACACTGGCTGGCACAGGTGAAAATGTCTTCCTCGATAATTGCGCCGCCTGCCACGGCGATGCAGGTGACGGCGACCGTTTCCTTGGTGCACCGAACCTGACGGATGCGATCTGGCTTTATGGCGGCAGCGCCGAGGCGGTCGAAGAAACCGTGCGCCATTCGCGCTTTGGCGTGATGCCAGCGTGGTCTGGCCGCCTGAGCGAGGCGGAAGTCAACGCAACCGCGCTTTACGTCCACAGCTTGGGCGGCGGCGAATAGAGCTGCCCTAGCAAGAAGTGCCGGTGGCTAGACGACCTGCCGCCGGTTCCGCGTCGATCCCATGTCCTGTTCGCGCTTTACCCATGGGATCGGCGCACATTTCTTCAGGTTTGATCCACGTCAATGTGTGCGCGCGGCCCCTGCCGTAGACAGGATGTGCGAACAGACAGAATCTCACAGGACAGCCTTGCCATGGCCTCTCAAGATGCCGCGCCCAAGCTATACGCCGCGCAGGAGCCGATCTTCCCGAAACGGGTGAAGGGTCCGTTCCGGAATTTCAAATGGGCACTGATGATCTTCACGTTGGGGGTCTACTACATCACCCCTTGGATCCGCTGGGATCGTGGGCCGTCGCTGCCGGATCAGGCCGTCCTCGTGGACTTGGCCAACCGGCGTTTTTTCTTTTTCTGGATCGAGATCTGGCCCCACGAATTCTACTTCGTTGCAGGCCTTTTGATCATGGCAGGCCTTGGCCTGTTTCTGTTCACCTCTGCCCTTGGCCGTGTTTGGTGTGGCTATGCCTGTCCTCAAACCGTTTGGACCGATCTGTTCTATACGGTCGAGCGCTGGATCGAAGGCGATCGCAACGCGCGGCTGCGCTTGTGGAAGCAAAAGTGGGACTTCCGCAAATGGCGCCTGCGGGTGACGAAGTGGATCGTCTGGCTTTTGATTGCCGTGGCGACGGGCGGGGCTTGGGTTTTCTACTTTGCGGATGCCCCGACGCTTCTGCGTGACCTGTTGACCGGGCAGGCGGCCTTTGTGGCCTACGCGACTGTCGGCATTCTGACAGCTACGACCTTTATCTTTGGCGGCTTCGCGCGTGAGCAAATCTGCATCTATGCTTGCCCATGGCCGCGCATTCAGGCCGCGATGATGGACGAACATACCATCACGGTCGCCTACCGCGACTGGCGGGGGGAACCGCGCGGCAAGGGCAAGAAGCGTCGCGAAATGGCAGAGGCCGCGATTGAGAGCTCTCGTCTGGCGGGGCCAACGATCCGGGGTACGGAACCCGGCGCAACCTCTGCGCCTGAGGTCGAGGCGCCCGGCGACTGCATTGATTGCATGGCCTGCGTGAATGTCTGTCCCATGGGGATCGATATCCGCGATGGGCAGCAGATGGAGTGCATCACCTGTGCGCTTTGCATCGATGCCTGTGACGAAATCATGGACAAGGTCGGCAAACCACGCGGGTTGATCGATTACCTCGCCCTGACCGATGAAGCCAATGAGCGTGCGGGTAACACCAAGGTGCCCGTGATGCGGCACATCCTGCGCCCGCGGACGCTGATTTACACCGCTCTATGGTCTGCCATCGGTGTTGGTCTGATCGTGGCGCTATTCATCCGGTCCGAGATTGATCTGACAGTCGCTCAGGTCCGCAATCCACAGTTTGTGACGCTCAGCGATGGGTCAGTGCGAAATACCTACGACATCCGCATCCGCAACATGACGGCAGCAGACGCCACGTTCCGCATTGGTCTGACCTCGGATGACGTCCTGCGCGTTGATCTGGAGGGGAGCCAGGACCTGATGGTCGAGGTGCCCGCAGACGAAACGCTTCTTCAGCGCGTCTACGTCATCGCGCGTCCCGAGGATGCCGCATCGGGTCGCGAACGCACGGATTTCCGCTTCTGGGTCGAGGAGTTCGGCACGGAAGAGCGCGCATTTGGCGACACCACGTTCTTTGGAAGGGGTCAGCAATGAACCACGATATTGAAGCACACAGCATCGCGGGCCCGCGCAAGCTGACTGGCTGGCACGTTGCATCCATGTTCATCGGGGGATTCGGTGTGATCGTCTGCGTGAATATCTTCATGGCGACGCAGGCCGTTTCCACCTTCCCTGGTCTTGAAGTTTCGTCCAGCTATGCAGACAGCCAGACCTTTGATGATCGTCGCATCGCACAGGATGCGCTGGGTTGGCAGGCCTCTGTTGAGACGCGCGGAGATGAAGTGCGATTGACGCTTGTGGACGAAGCGGGGCGTCCCGTTTACCCGGCTGAGCTGGATGCGCTTTTGACACGTCCGACGACACGGGCTGACGACCAACTGCTTGAGCTATCGCGTGGGGCGAACGGTGTACTGGTCGCGCCGGCCGATCTGGCGCCTGGCCGCTGGCGTCTGCGCCTGACGGGCACCGCGCGTGACGGCACCGACTATCGCCACAATATCACTTTCACTCTGGCCGAGGGCTGATATGGCCGCCCTAGCTGACCCACAACATCCCTCTGCGTGCCCCGCCTGCGATGCGGTGCCATTGGCCGAGCAAGTTGCCGGGAAAGCACTGACCAACGCGCGCCTTATGCTGGCGCTGCCGGGCATTCACTGTGCGGCGTGTATTTCCGGCGTGGAGCGGATTCTGCGCGAGCAGCCGGGCGTTCGCGATGCGCGCGTCAACCTGACCATGCGCCGCGCATCCGTTGATGCAGGTCCTGAGGTTACAGCAGAGGATCTGTGCGCGGCCTTGAATGCGGCTGGGTACGAGGCGCATGAACTGGACCCTGGCGTCCTTGCAACCACCGAAATGGACGCACGCGGACGCGCGCTTCTAATGCGGTTGGCGGTCGCCGTGTTTGCCATGATGAACGTCATGCTCCTGTCCGTGGCTGTGTGGTCTGGTGCGGATGGTGTCACCCGCGACATGATGCATTGGATCAGCGCAGCGATCGCGATCCCGGCAGTGCTGTTCTGCGGCCAGCCCTTCTACGGGTCTGCCTTTGCCGCCTTGCGCGCTGGGCGGCTGAACATGGACGTGCCCATCACGTTGGCCATTGCGCTGGCTGTCGGAACATCCCTCTACGAGACGACGTTGTCGGGCGAACATGCCTATTTCGATGCGGCGATTGCCCTGTGCACCTTCCTCCTCGCTGGACGTTACCTCGATCACCGTACGCGGGCGAATGCCCGATCTGCAGCTCAGGAATTGGCGGCACTTGAAGTGCCCCGCGCGCTTCGGCTGGTGGGGCAGGGGACCGAAACGGTGGCTGCAGCTGATCTACGGCGCGGTGATCTGGTGCGGGTGCTGCCCGGTGGGCGTGTGCCGGTGGATGGCACGTTGGTGGACGGATTCACTGAACTGGACCGGTCCATCATGACCGGAGAAACGCTTCCTGCGGCTGTTGCGCCGGGCGACGCTGTCCATGCCGGTGAGGCGAACCTGACTGGTCCAGTCACGGTCGAGGTTATGGCCGCAGGCCGCGATACGGAGCTGGCGCGCCTTGGCGACCTTGTGGCCGTGGCCGAGGCCGGTCGGTCGAACTACACGTCGCTGGCGGATGCTGCGGCCAAGCTCTATGCGCCGGGCGTACACATTGTGGCTGTTGTCGCTGCGCTGGGTTGGTTTGCCTATACGTGGGATTTTCGCGTAGCGCTGAATATCGCGGCGGCGGTTCTGATCATCACATGCCCCTGTGCCCTTGGGTTGGCGGTTCCCGCCGTGACGACAGCAGCGTCTGCGCGGTTGTTCCGGAAAGGTCTGCTGATCAAAGACGGCACGGCTCTTGAGCGTTTGGCCGAAGTTGACACGGTGGTATTCGACAAAACTGGCACCCTGACCGATGGCGCACCGGAACCGCTAGGACTAGATCAATTGGATGCGGAGACTGCGCGTGTTGCGCTGGCCCTGGCGAACGGGTCGGCGCACCCCTTGGCGCAGGCGCTTGCAAGCGGATTGACTGCGCGCAGCGTTTGGCCTGCCCGTGTTGAACGACTGATGGAACGGCCTGGTTTCGGCGTGGAAGGTGAATGGGAAGGCAAGCCTGTCCGCCTTGGCCGAGTGGGCTGGGTCGGCGGAGGTGATGCCGTGGGAACAACCGCTACCTATCTGCGTATCGACGATGGCCCGGCTCATGCGCTTACCTTTGCAGACGCTTTACGGGACGGCGCGGCTGAGGCGGTCAAAGGCCTTCAAGCGCAGGGGAAGCGCGTTGTGCTTCTTTCGGGTGATGTGGCCCCAGCGGTCGAGGCCTTTGCCGCGCGGTTGGGCATTGATGATGTCATTGCCGAGGCACGCCCGGATGCCAAGGCCGAGGCTGTGATGGCGTTGGTCGAAGAGGGCGCACATGTTTTGATGGTAGGGGATGGCATGAACGACACGGCCGCCTTGGCCGCGGCACATGTGTCCATTTCACCCGCCTCAGCGCTGGAGGCCGCTCGCGCCGCGTCGGACATGGTGCTAACGGGGCGCAGTATTCTTCCCGTGGTCGACGCCATGCAAACGGCCCGCATGTCGCGGGCACGGATCAAGGAGAATTTCACAATTGCCAGCGTCTATAATCTGCTGGCCGTGCCGCTGGCCGTTGCGGGGCTGTGCTCGCCCTTGATTGCGGCGCTGGCAATGTCTGCTTCGTCCTTGACCGTATCCCTCAATGCGCTGAGGCTGCGTTAATGGATGTATTGGGCATATTGATACCCGTATCCCTGCTTCTGGGCGGGGCCGGTTTGGCCGCGTTTTGGTGGATGCTGCGCAAAGGGCAGTTTGATGATCCTGAAGGCGATGCGCATCGCATCCTGCGTGAGGATTACGACGACCACCCGAAATAGGATCGCCGGACGACGCTCGCCTACGGCATCGCCCCGCCCACCGTCCCGTAGGTCTTACGGCCCGAAGGTCTCGCAAGTCACATTGCGGGCGTTGAGCCGCGCACAGGCCCTTGTGGCCTGATCTTCCGTCATACCGGCAAAGCGCGCGTCATAGCCACGGCTGACCTGCACGACACGGCGCAGTGCTTCGTCGAACGTGCCAAGCTCTGCCAATGCGGTGCGCAGCAAGAGACGTTCGGCTGCGTGATGGGATGTTTGTGGGCCCAGGGACACACCGAAAAGGCGCGACCCGGTGGACGAAGCGCGCGTGACGACCTCAGGCTCTGGGGCTGGACGCGGCGGGATAAGCGGTTCGGGTTCCGGCTCCAACGCGGCTTGCGGCTCAGGCCTTGGGGCAGGGCGCGGCGCATCTTCAACTGCGTTGAGGGCGGCTTCCACCGCGGCGGCAACCTCCGGGTCCGCCCCGGTGGCTTGCGTCAGTGCGGCACCAACAGCATCGTCAATCGCTGCTAGGACATCAGCATCGACGCCTCCATGGGGTCGCATAAAGGGCCGGATCGAAGAGGTCGGCGCGCGTTGCCCGGGCGGCGTATGTGAGGTGCCCGCAGTTCCGTCATCCGTATATGTCGGCAAAGCCGGGGTTCGGAGCGCCACGTGGGATGGCGCACGCTCAAACCCCATATCGAGCAATTCCATGACCCTCTCATTTCGCCAGGCCGAACTTCGACCCCCAAAAACGGTGGCGATGATCCGTTCTTCGCCGCGCTGGGCCGAGGCAACAAGGTTGAAGCCAGCCGCGCGGGTGTAGCCGGTCTTGATCCCGTCCGCGCCACGGTAGTTCGACAGGACCACACGGTTCGTGTTGCGCACCTGCGCAATGCCAGCATCTGCGGTGATGCGAGAGAACAGGTTGTAATATTGCGGGTAATCGTAAACGAGCCTGCGCCCCAGCATCGTCATGTCGCGCGCGGTGCTCAGATGCCCATCTTCGGTCAATCCATGCGCGTTGCGGAAGGTTGTGCGTGTCATGCCAAGTGCAGCGGCTGTGCGGTTCATGCGGCGCGCGAAGGCAGCCTCAGATCCGGAAATTGCCTCGCCAATCGCTGTTGCAGCATCGTTTGCGGACCGGATAGCGGCGGCGCGGATCAGATACCGGAAGCGGATCGTTGAGCCTGAGCGCAAGCCAAGCTCCGATGGAGGTTCAGCTGCGGCATTCGCGGAGATGGTGACTTCTGTATCGAGCGTGATCTCGCCCAGGCGAATGGCTTCAAACGCGATATAGATAGTCATCATCTTGGTCAGTGACGCCGGATGCAGGCGTGTGTCAGCATTACGCGAATGCAAGACCTCGCCATTGCGGGCGTCCATAACCATGGCTGCATACGGCGCCGCCTGCGCTGGTGTAAACGCACCAAACGCCAGAGCGACGCCCAAAAGGGCGACGTAAAGAAATCGTACGAACATGAGCTGCTCTATCTGCCTCGTGTGCCGTCTATTGCGGCGATTGCCTATGATCCTAGGCGAAACGAATCTCAAAATCCATGGCCGAGTGGCGAAATTCTCAATCCCTGCAAGGAATTGGCAGATGTGGTCCTACGTGCAACACATGGGTCAAAATGTGCCTGCCATCTGGGCGCACATCGCATGGCGGCGCCGACGTTGACCTGCTACAACTTAGGCGAGTGTTGCAAAAGGACCGCGGCCCAATGAAAGACCTGATCGACGACCATAAATCCCGCGCCTCCACGTGGTTCCGCAGCTTGAGAGACGACATCGTCGCGGCATTTGAGGGGCTGGAGGATACGCAAGGTGGTGACGGGGCCGCTGGTCGGTTTGAGGTGACGCAAACCAAACGCACCGGCGATGATGGCGAGGATGCTGGTGGCGGCCTGATGAGCGTTATGCGCGGCGGGCGCGTGTTCGAGAAGGTCGGCGTGAACGTTTCAACGGTCTACGGAACGCTCGGTGAGCGGGCGCAAAAGGCAATGGCCGCGCGCGGGGTTCCCGGAATGGAAACGGACCCGCGGTTCTGGGCTTCGGGCATCAGCCTTGTCGCACATATGCAAAACCCACGCGTGCCAGCGGTTCACATGAACACGCGCATGTTCTGGACGCCGAACGCGTGGTGGTTTGGCGGCGGGTCTGACCTGAACCCGGCCATCGAATATGACGACGACACGACGCATTTCCATGGAGTGCTGAAAGAGCATTGCGACAAGCACGACCCGGCCTACTACGACAAGTTCAAGGCTTGGGCGGATGAGTATTTCTACGTACCGCACCGGCATCGGGCTCGAGGTGTTGGCGGCATTTTCTATGACGATCTGAACACGGGTGACTGGGAAGCCGATTTTGCGTTCACGCAAGATGTAGGTCGTGCTTTCCTGCCCGCTTTTGTGGGTTGTGTGGAACGTCGCCGCCATGAGCCGTTTGATGAGGCAGATCGCGAGGCGCAACTGGTGCATCGCGGGCTCTACGCGGAATACAACCTTGTCTATGACCGCGGTACCAAATTTGGTCTGGAGACGGGCCATGATGCGAACGCGGTCCTGATGAGCCTTCCGCCGATTGCGAAGTGGACCTGACGCGCGCACTGGGGCAGTAAGCGCCCCATGACGAACCGCCCTGACCTCTCTCAAATCGACGTGCTGGTGCCGAATTTCAAACTGCGCCTCAGCGGCGTGACCGCGACGATCGTCCGGCTGGTGCCGTTACAGTCGCGGCAAATGGCGTTGACGGCCATTGCACCAGACATGCCAGCGCACGTGCCGACGGTTTCCCCGTGGCGCATGATAACCATGTCTCGCCGAGGACCAAATGGGGCACGGGTCTGGCACGCCCGCCGCAATACGGAGATGTTGGTCGGTGTGATCCTTAAGCATGTGCTGCGAAAGCGGTTGAAGTTGCTTTTTACGTCAGCGTCGCAGCGCAACCATACGGGATACACGAAATGGCTAATTAATCGCATGGACCGTTTGATCGCAACTTCGCAGAAGACTGCGAGCTACCTGGACCACCCTGCAGATGTCATCCTGCATGGCATCAATACCGAGCAGTTTTCGCCCGTGTCCGCACGGGCGGAGTTGCGGGCAAAACTTGGATTGCCTGACGGGATTCTGGTGGGGTGCTACGGACGGATCCGCGCCCAGAAGGGAACGGGTGATTTCCTTGACGCGATGATCCCACTGCTACGTGATCGGCCAAAGGTTCATGCCCTTATCATGGGCCGCGCGACTGAGAAACATGTCGAGTATGAGCGTGCCCTTCGGTCGCTCGCTGACGAGGCCGGGCTAAGCGATCGCGTGCACTTTCTTCCCGAGGTCCCGGTTCATGAGATGGCCGACTGGTATCGCATTCTCGATTTGTTCGTCGCGCCGCAGCGATGGGAGGGATTTGGACTGACCCCGCTGGAAGCAATGGCATGTGGTGTGCCGGTTGTGGCCACAACTGTCGGCGCGTTCCCGGAATTGATCGTGGACGGGGTTGGGTCGTTGGTGCCCCCCGATAACGGGCCGCAAATGCAAGCAGCGATTGCCAAATACCTTGACGATCCCGATGGCTGTCACGCTGCAGGTAAGGCGGCCCGCGCCCACGCCGAACTGAACTTTTCGATTGAACGAGAAGCCAAAGCAATTCTCATGATCTATCGCCAGCTTCTGTCACAAACGTGACGCCCCTTTTCCACAAGGCGCGGAACGGCTAAACGAAGCCTTCCAAATTCAGGATCAATTTCGTGGCCGACCCATTCCGCAATATTCGCCGTGCTTCGCACATCATGGTTGGTACGAAACGGTTCCAACACAGGGGTGTGACCCTGCACACCGGCCCCTCGGATATTCCGGAAACCGTTCGCGGGCACATCTTCAAGGGGCGTTACGAGTCAGTCGAGGCGGAATTGGTTCAGGCCATCCTTCGCCCGAACGATCGCGTTCTAGAGGTTGGGACTGGCATTGGCTTCGTCTCGATCCTGTGCGCAAAAATCGCCGGCGAAGGGCAGGTCACCTCATATGAAGCGAACCCCGCTCTCGAGGGATGTATCCTGGCAAACTATTCAGCCAACAACTTGACGCCAGACTTGCGGATGAAGGCTGTCACCGTGGATGGCCGACCGATCAGTTTCTTCCAAGACCCCAACATTTTATCCTCATCTCTCATCAATCGCGACTTACCGCTTGATGAAATCACTGTCGAAAGTCACGCGATGGAAAGCGTTCTGAACGACATTCGCCCCGATGTGATCGTTATGGATGTGGAAGGCGCAGAGATCGACCTGCTTACGACGGCTGACCTTTCCGGTGTGCGCGCAATGATCGTGGAGGTTCATCCCCACATTGTTGGCGAAGACAAAATCTCGTTCATGAATACGGCGCTGTCGGCGGCTGGCTTCGAGATAAAGGCGCGTCGGCACAAAACCGTACACTACGCCCGTAAAAACGCATGAGCGATAAGGTCTGGCCAATCCACATCATCAATCTGGCGGATAATACAGCCAGAATGGAAAATGTGCGTCACCAGCTTGATGCACAAAAGCTGGCCTTTGAGCGGGTCGATGCGGTCAACGGATGGAAGTTGTCCGATCAGGAAATTTCAAAAGTTTACGACGCTGCCAGGAACGCGCGTCGCCACAAACAGGATCTCGTTCCAGCCGAAATCGGTTGCTATCTTAGCCACATCGAAGCGTGGAAACGGATTGCCGCGTCTGTCGATCCTGGTGGTATAGTGCTGGAAGATGATTTCGCGGCCGAAAAGGACCTGCGTTCCGTGCTCGAAGCCCTGTGTGCAAATCGGCATCAGGATTGGGACATCGCAAAGCTGTTTAGTATTTCTTCGCCTGCGCGGGTCACAGCCACCGAGCCATTGGTCGGCCAGTACGACATCGTGGTCCCGTATCGCGTTCCGTCCACGACGCTTGGATATGCGATCACGCGGGAGGCTGCGCAGCATCTTCTTTCGCATTCGATCCCGTTTTGCCGCCCGATTGACGAAGATCACAAATTTTTCTGGGAGCACGGCCTTGCAATCTCACTTGTTCAACCGAACCCAATTCATGTGGGAGAACAGGATACAAAAACAGGAACGATCGGCGAGGCGCGCCGTAGCGTGGACAAGACCGGGCGTTGGCGCAAACTGCGCTACCAGCTTGGATACCAGATGCGTTTGCGTTGGCACCGGATGAGGGGGCGCTAGTGCTGTGACCCAGAATTTGCGCATCCTTCACATGTGTTTCGGCAAAGAGGGCGGGGCGGAGCGTTTTTTCGTGAATCTCGTTCAGGCATTTGACCGGTACGGCGGAATCGAGCAGCGATTCATCATTCGTCCGAACCGCACCTGGCGCCAACATATCGTGGAAATCGGCCCAACGATTGAGAACAACTACAATTACCTATCTCTGTCGCGTTGGTGGCTGCGTGCCGAATACCGGCGCATCATTCGCGACTGGAAGCCGGATGTCGTTTTCGCTTGGGCGCCGCGTGCCGGCCGTTTGCAGCAGAAAAACCCCGTGGGTCCACTGAAGATCGTGCGCTTGGGGGATTTTCCGCCGCACCTAGATCATTTCCAGAACTGCGAAGTCATCGTTGCCAATACACCCGCGATCACTGAGCATGTGAAAGAACTGGGTTGGGACAGGCCTGCCACAACGATCACGAATTTTGCACGACCGGTGCAGCCAATGCCTGTGCGCCGCGCCGATTTCGACACGCCTGAAGATGCTTTTCTGGTAGCCACCGCCGGGCGGTTTGTTCCGCGCAAGGGCATGGATGCGGCGATCCGAGCGGTCTCCAAGGTGCAGGGCGCGTGGCTCTGGATAATGGGCGACGGCGAGGAAAACGACGCTTTGCGCGGCTTGGTGGACAAAATTGGTATCTCGGACCGTGTAAGGTTCTTGGGGTGGGTGGATGAGCCCGTCCATAATTTCTCCGCGTCAGACGCCGTGATTTTTCCGTCGCGCCATGAGCCGCTGGGAAATGTCGTACTGGATGCTTGGCAAGCGCGGAAACCGGTTGTGGCCACGCGCTCTGAAGGGCCTGGATGGTTCATGCGTGATGAAGTGGATGGTATTCTCACGGATATTGATGATGTGGAGGCTATGGCGGCCGGGCTTTCACGCCTCCAATCAGAAGTCGCGCTTCGGGAAAAGTTCGGCGAGGCCGGGCACGACCGTTTACAATCCTTCTTCGGCGAAGATGCGATTGTGGAAGCCTATCTGGAGCTCCTCCGATCGAACACCGGGTCGGGCAATTGAAAGCCTTGATTATAAACCTTGCGTCGGAAACCGAACGTCTTGCGTTCCAGGCAAGTCAGTTGGAGCGATTGGGCATTGCTTACCAACGCCTCGAAGCCAAAACGCCGGAAACGCTAACTCCAGCCAAAGACAGTCCGTACTGGACCTGTTGGCAGCGCCCATTGCGCACAACGGAAATGGCTGCCTTCGCCAGCCACCGTAGCGCATGGGAGTATGTCGCAGCTTCAGATGCGCCGAATTTGATCCTTGAAGATGACGCTGTTCTGATGCCCGGTGTCCCTGATCTTTTGGCGCAACTGTCCTCCATTCCAGAGGCCGAATTTGTAACGCTGGAAACCCGTGGTCGGCGCAAACGCATCGCTGTTGAGCCCCATGGTGGCTTGCCGCTCCACCGGCTTTGGCAAGATCGCACAGGTGCTGCGGCTTACGTACTCTGGCCTTC
The DNA here is from genome assembly GCF_040932485.1 of Gymnodinialimonas sp. 202GB13-11. Classification (NCBI taxonomy): domain Bacteria; kingdom Pseudomonadati; phylum Pseudomonadota; class Alphaproteobacteria; order Rhodobacterales; family Paracoccaceae; genus Gymnodinialimonas; species Gymnodinialimonas hymeniacidonis. Next base: position 3,916,638 of record NZ_JBFRBH010000001.1, read on the forward strand.
CGCTGCGCGAAAACTGCTGGCCCGCGTGGCAACAGCGCCTGGATTGGCAGATGCTATCCTTTGCGCTGCCTATGACCTGAACGCGTGGCAAGCAGTCCCAGCCCTTGCGTGTCAACTTGATCGCTGCGAGGCAGAAGGCTTTGCCCCGCCCATCGAAACGCAAAGTGCAATTGGGAAAGAGGCCAAACCGAGCGCCAAACCGAGTCTTGTTCAAAGGTTGCGGCGCGTTTCCGGCCAAGCGCGGATGGGCTTGCGCGCATTGGCCCACGCAAATGCACAAAACGTCATCGTACCGCTAAAGCGCGATTAGCCCCGGATCGCTTCCAGAAGGCGATGCACATTCTCGGGGTCGGCATCCGGTGTAATCCCGTGGCCGAGATTGAATATATGCGGCCCGCCTTTGAGCGCATCGCAAATCCTGCGTGCTTCTGATTGCAGCGCCTCACCACCAGTGACCATCAGTTTTGGATCGAGGTTGCCCTGCACGCAGGTATCGCCCTGCAGGTTCTCTGCGGCCCATGTGGCGTCGACGGATGTGTCGATTGCCAACGCGTCTGCCCCAACTGCTTTGGCAAAGCCGATGTATTTGTCGCCCGCTTCCCGTGGGAACGCTATCACCGGAAGATCAGGGTGACGTGACTTTAGTTCTGCGATGATGCGTTTAGCCGGGGCCAGAGCGAATGCGTCAAAGGCCTCTCCCTTAAGCGAGCCCGCCCACGAGTCGAACAGCTTCACCACTTCAGCACCGGCCTTCACCTGCATGTCGAGGTATTCGATGGTTGCATCCGTCAGCAGGTCGATCAGGGCCTGGAAAGTCTGTGGGTCTTCTTCGCGCAACTTGTGGGCGGGGGCCTGATCCGGCGTTCCGCGACCGGCGATCATGTAGGTGGCAACCGTCCAGGGCGCGCCTGCAAAGCCGATTAGCGTGGTCTCCTTAGGAAGTTCCTGCGACAGGATCTTCACGGTCTCATAGATCGGGTTCAGGGTCTCATGGATATCGTCCTTGCCCTTCATCCGATCCATGCCAGCGGCATCGGTGATCGTGGAAAGACGTGGGCCTTCTCCCGTCACGAACCAAAGATCAGCACCAAGGGCCTGCGGGATAAGCAGGATGTCAGCAAAAAGGATCGCCGCATCGAAGCCATAGCGCCGAATAGGCTGAAGTGTAACTTCAGCGGCAAGCTCCGGATTATAGCAAAGCGAAAGGAAATCCCCGGCCTGCGCACGTGTCGCGCGATACTCGGGCAGATATCGCCCGGCCTGCCGCATCAGCCAGACGGGCGGCACATCCATCGTTTCACCCGCAAGGCTACGGAGAAGTTTTTTCTTGTCGGGCATAGGACTTATCCTCAGGGTCGTATTGCGGGTCTGGCCACTCTCCTTATGAGTGTCAAGCTGTCGCCCGTTGTCAACCCAAGTTGACACCGCTAGAGAGGATACATGACGACCGACCTGCCGACCCCCGCCGCCCCATTGCGTATCGGAACCCGTGGCTCGCCACTGGCCTTGGCGCAAGCATTCGAAACCCGCACCCGTTTGATGGGTACCTTCGATCTGCCTGAAGATGCGTTCGAAATCGTTGTGATCAAGACAACCGGTGATGATCGTAGCCTGATTGAGCGTGACATCGCTTTGAAGGAATTGGGCGGCAAGGGCCTCTTCACCAAGGAAATTGAGGAGGACATGCTGTCAGGCAAGATAGACATCGCTGTCCACTCGATGAAAGACATGCCCGTAGATCAGCCTGAAGGGCTGCTCCTAGATTGTTATCTACCCCGCGAAGATGTGCGTGACGCGTTTGTTTCGTTGAACCATGACAGCTTGGCCGCGTTGCCCGAGGGGGCGATTGTCGGCTCCTCCAGCTTGCGGCGACGGGCGCAACTCGCGGCGCGTCGTCCAGACCTGAAAGTCGTGGAATTCCGCGGTAACGTTCAAACGCGCATGAAGAAGCTTGGCGACGGTGTGGCTGAGGCAACCTTCCTCGCCATGGCAGGTCTGCGCCGCCTTGGAATGGAAGAGGTTGTGAAATCGGCGCTTGAGACGACCGATATGCTTCCAGCTGTCGCGCAAGGCGCCATCGGGATTGAGCGCCGTGCAGACGATATGCGCATGGCGAAGATGCTTGAGGCCATTCACGACGGCCCGACCGGCCAACGCCTTGCCGCCGAGCGCGCGTTTCTCAAAGGACTTGATGGTTCTTGCCAGACACCCATTGCCGGATTGGCAGAACTAGACGGTGGCACCCTTCGTTTGCGTGGTGAAATCCTGCGCCCAGATGGATCAGAGGTGCTGACAGACGACCGAACAGCGCCGGTGGAAGATGGGGTGGCTCTCGGGGCTGAGATGGCCGCCGACCTTCGCAAACAGGCCGGACCGGGCTTTTTCGACTGGCACTAACAGCCGCCGCGAACCGTTGCGGGGTACGCAGCCCCATGGCATTGTCCCGCGAAACATAGGCGGAGCAGACGCAGGCATGAATATTGAAGAAACCGGCCTTCCGGGCCTTGTGGTCCTGACGCCACCGCGCTTTGGGGATGAACGCGGCTTTTTCAGTGAAACGTACAATGCTGAGAAGCTCGCGGAGCACGGCATCGCTATCACTTTCGTCCAAGACAATCACTCTCTCTCGGCCGAGACGAACACCGTTCGAGGCCTCCACTTTCAGGCCCCGCCCCGTGCACAAGCCAAGCTCGTGCGATGCGGGCGCGGAAGGCTTTGGGATGTGGCGGTCGATATTCGGCGCGGCTCCCCAACCTATGGGCAGCATTTCGGGATCGAGCTGACCTTTGAGAATGCAAAACAGCTCCTGATCCCCGCAGGCTTTGCCCACGGGTTCATCACGCGGGAACCGGGCACCGAGATCATCTACAAATGCTCCGACACCTACGCGCCCGAAACGGAAGGTGCATTGCTGTGGAGCGATCCCGATCTTGGAATTGATTGGCAGCTAACCGGTAATCCGATTCTTTCTGGCAAGGATGCAGACGCACCCGCCTTCATTGGGTTCGAGAGTCCCTTCACTTATGAGGGCGCGGCATGAAGGTGTTGGTCACTGGGGGCGCAGGGTTCATTGGCTCGGCCGTTGTACGCCTTGCTGTCGAGCGTGGGCATGAGGTCATCAACCTTGATGCGCTCACCTACGCTGCGTGTCTTGACAATGTTGCCCCCGTCGCGCGGTCGAGCCTTTACACATTCGAGCAAGCTGATATCCGCGACCGCGCGGCACTCGACCGTATTCTGTTAAGCCATAATCCAGACGCGATCCTGCACCTTGCCGCCGAATCCCATGTCGACCGTTCCATTGATGGGCCCGCTGCCTTCATCGATACGAACATCACCGGCACCGCCACCCTGTTGGATGCGGCGCGCGCGCACTGGGAGGCGCAAGGAAGACCGGAGAGCTTCCGCTTTCACCACGTCTCTACCGATGAGGTTTTTGGCACGCTTGGCGATACCGGGCTCTTTACGGAAGACACCCCGTACGATCCGCGCAGTCCGTATTCGGCATCCAAGGCCTCCTCGGACCACCTTGTTCGTGCCTGGCATGAGACCTACGGCCTGCCGGTTTTGCTGACGAATTGTTCAAACAACTACGGTCCCTACCACTTTCCAGAAAAGCTGATCCCGGTCGTCATCCTCAAGGCCCTCGCAGGGGAGCCGATCCCAGTCTATGGAACCGGTGAGAACGTGCGTGACTGGCTTTATGTGGAGGATCATGCAGACGCCCTTCTGACGGTTCTTGAGAAGGGTCAAGTTGGGCGAAGCTACAACATTGGCGGTCATAACGAGATGCGGAATATCGACCTGGTCCGCGCAATTTGTGGGTTGCTTGATGAACGCCGGCCTGACGCCAGCCCCCATGCAGACCTAATTACTTTTGTCACCGACCGACCAGGCCATGACATGCGCTATGCGATTGACGCATCTCGCATTCAGAACGAATTGGGTTGGACGCCTTCCGTGACGGTTGAAGAAGGCTTGGCGCGGACAGTGGATTGGTTCCTCGACAATGAAGAGTGGTGGCGCGCCCTGCAGAAGCGGGACGGCGTGGGCAGACGTCTGGGAACCAAGGCATGAAGCTTCTGGCGTTCGGACAGACCGGGCAGGTCGCGCAGGAACTGACACGCCTTGGGGTGCAAACGCTTGGCAGGGCGGAAGCCGATCTGACAGACCCGTTAAAGTGCGCGGCATTGATTGCGGCAACCGATGCAGATGCGGTTATCAACGCAGCCGCCTACACCGCAGTCGATAAGGCAGAAGAAGAGGAAGCCACTGCCCATTTAGTCAACGCCAAAGCCCCCGCCGCCATGGCACAAACCTGCGCGGCAAAAAATATTCCTTTTGTCCATATCTCGACGGACTACGTTTTCGATGGGTCGGGTGAGGCATCATGGACCCCGGATGCGCCCACGGCGCCCCTAGGCGCCTATGGCCGCACCAAATTGGCGGGCGAAGAAGCAGTGCGCGCGGCAGGTGGCACGCACGCAATCATGCGCACAGCTTGGGTTTTTTCAGCCCATGGCGCGAATTTCGTGAAAACGATGCTGCGGCTTGGGGCGGAGCGTGACTCACTTTCCATCGTTGCGGACCAAATTGGAGGGCCCACCCCAGCACGTGACATTGCCGCCGCCTGCGTCACGATGGCGGAAGCCTTGGTTGCTGATCCGGGAAAAAGCGGCACCTATCATTTCGCGGGCAGCCCGGATGCGTCCTGGGCCGATTTTGCGCGCGAGATTTTCGATCAGGCTGATTTGCAGTGCGCTGTCACGGACATCCCTTCTTCCGCCTACCCAACCCCTGCAGAACGCCCCAAAAACTCCCGCCTCGATTGCACGTCGACCGAAGTCGTTTTTGGGCTTCAGCGGCCCAATTGGCGTGCGGGTTTGGCAGAAGTCTTGGAACACTTGCACAATTCCTGACATGCGTTCAGTCGCCGTTAACGCTTATTGTGCCATCCCTCCGTTAGCGGGCGGGCAATTGGCAAGACCCGCCTGACGCGTTAGGCCAAACCAACTTGGCTTAAAGGACGGAGGCGCAGAGAATGGCGCGCAAAGGGATCATACTTGCCGGCGGGTCCGGCACGCGGCTTTACCCGGTAACGACCGGCGTGTCGAAGCAGCTTCTGCCGATCTATGACAAGCCAATGATCTATTATCCCCTCTCGGTCCTGATGCTGTCTGGCATTCGCGAGATTGCGGTTATCACCACCCCCACGGATCAGGATCAATTCAAGCGCACTTTGGGTGATGGCAGCCAATGGGGACTCAGCCTCACATATATCGAACAGCCTAGCCCGGACGGGCTTGCACAAGCGTATCTGCTGGCACGTGATTTCCTGAATGGCGCACCATCCGCCATGGTTCTGGGCGACAACATTTTCTTCGGGCACGGGCTGCCGTCGGTTTTGGCCGTCGCCGATGCTAAAACTGATGGTGGAACGGTCTTCGGCTACCGAGTGACTGATCCTGAGCGGTACGGCGTTGTGGATTTTGAACAGGACGGGAGCGTCCGAGCGATTGTCGAAAAGCCTGAGATCGCACCTTCGCAATACGCTGTCACGGGTCTTTACTATCTCGATGGAACAGCGCCTGACCGAGCCGCCGCTGTTGCGCCCTCGCCCCGCGGCGAATTGGAAATCACAAGCCTTTTGGAGAGCTACCTTGCCGATGGTGCTCTGACCGTGGAACGCATGGGGCGCGGATATGCATGGCTTGATACAGGAACCCACGAAAGCCTGCTGGACGCTGGAAATTTCGTGCGAACACTTACGCAGCGACAAGGCCTGCAAGTTGGCTCACCTGATGAGATTGCGTTTGAACTTGGCTGGATCGGCGAGGCTGAGCTTTCCGCCCGTGCGGATCTGTTCGGCAAGTCGGGCTATGGCCGCTATCTCGCATCACTTCTGAAAGGATAGGCCCGGTTGCTTCGCCGCATACACGCTTTGTACCTGCGCTATGCAGCGGTTCATGCTGGCCGGTTACGCAGCGTGCCATTGGGGCCGTTCTGGCGCCGCTCAGGTCAGGTTGAGCGGGTAGTGAGGCGAGGCGACAAGGTCGAAATATCGGGATGGGTCAACGCTAAAAAAGTGATTTTGAGTTGGTCCGGCGGCGCCCAGGCCCTCAAGCCGGATGTACCGCGTCCAGATGTGAAGGCGCGTCGGGGCGGACCGCCCAACCAAGGCTTCGCTTTCGCCATTCCGGCGACAGCGCGCGACCTGCGGCTTGAGGCGGTCGGAGGAAGCATAATGCGCCAAAGCGCGATCGTGGCGCACCCCTCTGATCCGGTCGATCCTCGGAGCCGTTGCCGTTTAATGCGGGCCTTCTTGCGCGACATCTATCGTGCCACCCCAGCCCTTTTGCGCTACCTGCGAAACCCTGATGAACGCGCAAAAATGGCCGTGAAGTGCGCCCTTGGGTTGGAGCTCACAACACGCGGTGCCGACATCGAGCGTTCTTGGCTTCTAGAAGAACCCTCTACAAATGCTGGCACCCGCACGCCTGAAATCACCATCGTCCTGCCTGTCTATAATGCGCTGGAATTGCTCAAGAAGTGTCTGACGAGAGTGGAGCGTTTTACAAACTGCCCATGGCACTTGGTTGCTGTTGAAGATGGTTCGACCGATCCAGCGGTCCGCCCATGGCTGACACAATGGGCGTCGCGACATCCGGACCGTGTTTCGCTGGTTTGCTTGGATGAGAACTTGGGCTTTGTCGGGGCAGTGAACACCGGCTTGGACCATGCATTATCGCGAGATGTCGACGGGCCGGTGGTGTTGCTGAACTCCGACGCATTGGTTCCAGAGAATTGGGCCAATCGTTTGTGTGATCCTTTGAATGAGCCGTCAGTCGCCTCGGTCACACCGATGTCAAATGCGGCTGAGATCCTGTCTGTGCCCGATATTGGACCTGGCATCCCCTTGCGTGATGGCGAGGCGGACAAAATCGACACGGTCGCTCGCCGCTTGGGCGCAGTACCATTGCCGTCCATCCCAACGGGCGTGGGCTTTTGCATGGCTCTGTCGCGCAACTGGCTTCGCAGAGTGCCTCGGTTCGACCCTGCTTTCGGGCGAGGCTACGGCGAGGAGGTCGATTGGTGCCAGAAAACGCGTGCTTTGGGTGCAAACCATCTTTGCCAGCCGGGCCTGTTCGTTGAGCATGTCGGCGGGCAAAGCTTCGGGTCAAAGGAAAAATCGGCGCGCATCCGCGTGGCTGGCGCTAAGATTTCCCGCCGTTATCCGCGCTATGACGCAGAGGTTCAGCAGTTCATATCGAACGATCCCCTCGCCACTCCGCGCCTTGCGCTTTCGATTGCACTGGCTGCTGCGCGCGTTGATCGATTGCCAGTATTTCTAGCTCACTCCTTGGGTGGAGGCGCGGAAGCAGCACTGCGCGTTGAAATGGCTCGGCACGAGGCTGCGGTCGTCTTGCGTGTTGGGGGACTAAGGCGTTGGCAAGTAGAGGTGCATGTCGCCAGGCAAGTTCTCGCGGGTCGAACTGATGATATCGATCTCGTGCGCCGTCTGCTCGCATCGGCCGAGGCTTTGGATCTGATCTATTCCTGCGGCGTCGGCGACTCTGATCCCTTTGGTTTACCGCAGATTCTGTTGTCTCTGCGTCGCACGGATAGGTCGGATCGGCTTCTAATGCGTCTGCATGACTATTTCCCACTGTCGCCGTCTTACACGTTATTGGGGCGAAATGGGTTTTCGGGTGTCCCAGCGCCTGAAACGTCAGACCCATGCCACGCCACGCGCAGGCCCGACGGAACACGCCTGACGTTGGCAGATTGGCGCGCCGCTTGGGGAAAGCTCGTGGCGGAATGCGACGAAGTCACCACGTTTTCACAAGCCTCTGCCCGTCTGTTTTTGGAAGGCTATGGCAACGCGAATGTAAAGGTGAGACCCCATCTTCGTCTGGTCTCCGTACGGAGGATGGCAGAGCAATCGGGGCGGCGGGTTGGTATCTTGGGGCATCTGAATATCCAGAAAGGTGCGCTGGTTATCCGCGAACTTGCCACCGCCCATCCGCACCAAACCTTCGTTGTCATTGGATTGGTCGACAGCTCTATCCCCCTTCCACGTAACGTGATCGTTCACGGTACCTATGAAAGGGATGAGATTACCGAGCTAGCGCGGCTTTACGGCATCCGCGCCTGGCTTATGCCGTCCGTTTGGCCGGAGACCTTCTCCTTTGCCACGCGTGAGGCGCTTGCCACCGGACTCCCGGTCGCAGGCTTCGCCCTTGGCGCGCAGGGGGAAGCGTTACGTGATGCGCCAAACGGGTTCACCGTCCCGCTTGAACCAAAGTCCGGTGCAGCGGAACGGCTGTTTTCCATGGTGGATCCGGCGCGCAGCACACAAGCCGCCGCCGAGTAGTGCGCGTTAGCGCAGGCGCTGTTCCGTCTTCGCGTCAAAGAAATAGGCATCTTCGACGTCAAAGCTGATCCCTGTCTTTGAACCGGGGGCCGGAGCATGTTGATCGTGCGCCTCAACCACAATCCGTGAACCATCAGGGGCGTTGACGTAGTGGTAGCTGATCCCTCCTAACCGTTCAGACAGATCGACTGTGTGGGTGCCGCCATCGGACAGCGCAACCTTGTTTGGGCGCACGCCAACGGTCACCGGTCCATCCGCAGTCAGGCTTGCAGGGGCGCGCATTGTGGCACCGCCAAGCGCAGGGACTGTCACGGTGCCGCCGGTATTCACTCCGTCGAAAAAGTTCATAGCCGGGCTGCCGATAAAACCTGCGACGAATTTATTGTCGGGATCATTGTAGAGGTGTAGCGGCGCACCGACCTGCTCGATATAGCCCGCGCGCAACACCACGATCTTGTCGGCCAGTGTCATGGCTTCGACCTGGTCATGGGTCACATAGATCATCGTCGCGCCAATTTCATTGTGCAGGCGCGCGATTTCCACTCGCATCTCTACCCGCAATTCAGCGTCTAGGTTAGACAGCGGCTCGTCGAACAGGAACACTTCTGGCCCACGAACAATCGCTCGGCCGATGGCGACACGCTGGCGTTGGCCACCGGACAGCGCAACTGGCTTGCGTGCCAGATAATCGTCCAGCTTGAGAATGCGCGATGCCTCCGAAACCTTTTCTTTGATCTCGTTAGCCGGGTGGCCGTTCATCTTCAGGCCAAAACCCATATTCTGTTCGACCGTCATATGCGGATAAAGTGCGTAGGTTTGGAATACCATCGCCACGCCACGCTCGGCGGGGTCGGCGCGGGTGACATCGCGCGCCCCAATCTCGATCGTACCTTCCGTGGTTTCCTCCAGCCCTGCAACCATGCGCAGGAGCGTGGACTTGCCGCAGCCCGAGGGGCCGACGAAGACGCAGAATTCGCCGTCTTCAATGGTCAAATCGACTCCGTGAATCACTTGGGTCTGACCATAGCGCTTGATGACGTCCGTTAGTTGCAGGCCCGACATTGCGGTCTCCTCCCTGTCCGCGTGTTATTCTGCTGCATCAGGGAAGCGCCAATCTTGCGCTTCCCCTGCAATGGATGACACCGCGTCGTTGATACGCGGCAAGTGCGCGTCGAGCCCGTCAAGGCTAGTGCGCTCTGTAGATGATGTGACCGAAACTGCGCCCAAGACACGTCCGGCACGGGTAATGATGGGCACGGCGACACAAATAATCCCCGGCTCATGTTCTTCGCGGTCATAGGCATGCCCCCGCTCAACAATCGCGTGCAATTCAGCGCGCAGATCGTCCGGTGTTGAAAGCGTATGGGCGGTGAAGGGATGGTAACTCTGCTGCAAAAGCAGCTTTTCCTGATCCGCCGCGGGCAGGAAGGCCGCCATCGCCTTGCCAACACCGGTACAATAGACCGGGCCAACTTTCCCTGCCTGTGAGTACATCTGCAGCGGGTCGCGGGCATTGATCTTGTCGACGTAGAGAACCTGACCGCCATCCAGCTGCGCCAAGTGTACCGTCTCACCGACTTCCGCCGAAAGGGCCTCTAGATAAGGGCGCGCAACCGGGGCGAGTGAGGCGCTTTGCCAGGCTGAGTGCGCCAGTCTCACAAGCCGCAATCCAGGGGCGTAGGTTTGCCTGTCAGGGTCATAGGTAAGCATGCTTTGCTTGGTGAGCACCTGCATGAGTCGATACAGCGTCGCCTTGGGGAATGGGCTGTCTGCCAGTAACTCGCCGAATCGAACGGGACGCCCATACGAGGCAACGGTGTCGAGCACCGTAAGGGCCTTTCCCACCGTCCCGTCAGAGCTGTCGCTGGCCTCGCTTGCCACAGGTTTTCCTCCCACTTCTGGCCCGCGAACATCCTCCATGCCGAGGGGCAGATTTTGCGCTTTTCCGGGACCTGCCCGGCGCTTTGCTGTTGACAACCCTAGGCCGAGTCAGCGTAGGATTTCAATATAAGAAACCAGGTTTCAAATAATGGAACCAAAATTTCAGACCGGATCACTAGGGAGGACACCATGCGATCCATCTTCAAAACTAGCGCCACGGCGCTGGCAGCTGCCACTATGCTTTCGGGCGTCGCTTATGCGGACGGCCACGGCGTTTCGGGTCCGCTGCGTATCTTCTCGGACATGTCGAACCCAGCGCCGCGCGCGGTTATGGAAGACATGGTTGCCCGCTTCACCGCGGAAAACCCCGAGGTTGAGGTTGAGCTGGTCATCACCGACCGCGAAGCCTGGAAAACGCAGATCCGCAACGTTCTGCAGTCCGGCACTGCCGACATTGTGAACTGGTACGCGGGCAACCGCATGGCCCCCTACGTAGATGCGGGCCTGTTCATGGATATCTCCGATCTCTGGGAAGAAGGTGGTCTGACGGAAGAGCTGGCCTCGACCCAAGGTTCCATGACTATGGACGACGGCATCTGGGGCGTCCCTTATACGTACTACCAGTGGGGTGTGTACTACCGTGAGGACATCTTCGCTGAGCTCGGCCTTGAAGCGCCGACCACTTGGGAAGAAGAGCTTTCGAACTGTCAGGCCATCATCGACTCTGGTCGCGCCTGCTACACCATCGGCACCAAGTTCCTTTGGACGGCTGGTGGTTGGTTCGACTACCTCAACATGCGCACCAATGGCTACGACTTCCACATGGCCCTGACGGCCGGTGAAGTTGAGTGGACCGACGATCGTGTTCGCGCGACGTTCGAAAACTGGGCGACACTGATCGAAATGGGCGCGTTCATCGACGATCACCAGACCTACTCCTGGCAGGAGGCGCTGCCCTTCATGGTTAACGGCGAAGCCGCCGCATACCTGATGGGTAACTTCGCCGTGGCACCGCTGCGCGAAGCTGGCCTGACCGACGATCAGCTGGGCTTCTACCAGTTCCCGCAGATCGATCCGTCGATCGAGCCGGGCGAAGACGCACCGACCGACACGTTCCACATCGCGGCCAACGCCGAGAACGTGGAAGCGGCGGAAGCGTTCCTTCTGTTCGTGGCCTCTGCTGAGAACCAGACGCTCATCAACAACGGTGATAACCTGGGTCAGCTGCCCGTCAACGCCAACTCCGGCGTCGATGATGACGAGTTCCTGAATGCGGGCTTCGAGATGCTCTCGAACAATGCAGGCGGCGGCATCGCGCAGTTCTTCGACCGCGACGCACCGGCAGAAATGGCGCAGGTCGCCATGCAGGGCTTCCAGCAGTTCATGGTTGATCCGTCGACCCTGGACCAAGTGCTGCAGATCCTCGAGCAGGCGCGCGGCCGGATCTACTGATCCCCGTCTCCTGACCTGAGATCAGTTCGGCCCGCCACGCGCGCGGGCCGAACACTCCCCTCCCGCCAGGGCAAGGGCGGCCTAATTTACGATAGATCCGAGAGGACCGGACGCATGGCATCTGTCACGACCGACACCCCGATCCACAGCAACGATCCGGCACCAAAGGCCAAGATCAGCCAGCAAGCGATTGCGCCCTGGTTGTTTCTGCTGCCCGCGTTCCTGTTCTTCGCGGTCTATGTGATCATCCCGATTTTTCAGAGTTTCTACATCTCCGCGTACGAGTGGAACGGTCTCTATTCCCCAGAATACCGCGCCGTCGCTGGTAGCGATATGACCGACCTTGAATGTACTGAGCTTGGCAACCGCGCGGCCCGCACCGAAGGGTGTGAGCCTACCGGTGAAAATGTCTGGACTGGCGAATATGTCGGGTTTGAGAATTACCGCAATCTTTGGTCTGATCCGTTCTTCTGGACTTCGCTCAAGAACAACGTGATCTGGCTGGTGCTGTACTTCCTGGCCATCCCTGGTGGTCTCTTCATCTCGCTCTTCCTGAACCAGAAGGTGTTCGGGATGCGGCTTTACAAGTCGCTCTTCTTCTTTCCGTTTGTTCTATCTCAGGTTGTCGTGGGCCTCGTCTTCAGCTGGTTTTACCTGCCCAACGAGGGCCTGTTAAACGAGGTGCTAAGTTGGTTTGGCGGTCCTCGCACCAACATCCTCGGCTCCAACGACTATGCCACCTATGGCATCATCGCAGCAGGGCTCTGGCCGCAAACGGCCTATTGCATGATCCTGTATCTCACCGGCCTGAATGCCGTGGATCCCGAACAGATTGAGGCCGCGCGTCTTGATGGTGCTAAGGGTCCGAAGATGCTGTGGTACGTCGTGCTGCCGCAACTCTGGCCTGCCACATTTATTGCCATCGTGGTCACGGTTATTGGCGCCCTGCGCTCCTTCGATCTTATCACAATCATGACGAATGGCGGCCCGGGCTTTTACAATACCTCCGTGCTTGCGTTCTACATGTATGACGTGGCGCTGTCTGAATTCGGGTTCCGGATGGGGTATGGCTCCGCCATCGCCGTGATCCTGTTCCTCATCATGATGGTCTACATCGCCGGCTTCCTGTGGAAGATGTGGCGCGACGAGAAGGGGGCTTGATTCATGTTTCCACGCCCAATTGAACAGTATGGCCAAGGCACCCGTGTCGCTTACAACGCGGTACTTCCCCTCGCGCTTCTTGTTTGGCTGATCCCGCTTCTGGCTGTGATCTGGTTCTCGATCAAACCGGGTGAGGACTTCACCACCGGCAATTACTGGGGCTGGCCCGAAAACGGCTTCCAGGGGATCACCAACTACATGACGGTGTTCACCCAATCCGCCATGCCGCAATACTTGTGGAACTCGGTTATCATCACCGTGCCGACGATGTTCGGGGCAGTGGCGCTGAGTTGCATGACCGGCTTTGCGCTCGGCGTGTATCGCTTCAAAGGCAACTTGCTGATCTTCTTCATGTTTGTCGCAGGCAACTTCGTGCCCTTCCAGATCCTCATGGTGCCCGTGCGGGACTTGACGGATCAGATGGGCCTTTACGACACGCGCCTTGGCCTGATCTTGTTCCACGTGGCGTTCCAGACGGGTTTCTGCACACTGTTCATGCGAAACTTCATCCGTGCGCTTCCCCGCGCGTTGATCGAAGCAGCTCGCGTCGAGGGCATCAGCGAATGGCGCATCTTCTGGTTCGTTGTCCTGCCGCTGATGAAGCCCGCCATCGCAGCGCTTTGCGTGCTGATCTTCACCTTCATCTGGAATGACTTCTTCTGGGCTGTCGTTTTGACGCAAAGTCCTGAAAGTCAGCCCGTGACAGCTGGCATCACAGCCTTTAATGGCCAGTACCGTGCGATGTATCACCTGATGTCTGCGGGCTCTATCGTTGCAGCCATTCCGCCGGTCGCCATGTTCTTCCTGATGCAGAAGCACTTCATCGCAGGCCTGACGCTCGGCGCCGTGAAATAAGGGAAACCGGCCATGGATGTGGTCTTGGACAGCGACATCGCTGACGGCTTGCCCGTGGGGGCAAAGGCGACGCACTCAGCACGACCCGTGAGGACATGGCGGCTGGATGATGACGGGCGCCAGACCATGGTTCTGGCTGCAACCGGCGATCGTCTGCCGCAGGTCGTCTATTGGGGCGCGCCGCTGCCGTTGGACGAAGATCTGGAGACGCTCCATCGCGGGCATGAACTCGACGTCACCGGCGGCATGCTGGACGAGAATCCAGACCTTTCCCTCTGCCCCGAGGCGGTGCGCACGTTCCCGGGCCAACCCGGCCTGATCCTGCGCGACGGCGACGGCACGCCCCTGCTTCCGAAATTCTGCTACGCTTCGGACGAGCAAAGCGAAGAGGGGCTGAGCCTCACTTACGCCGACGAGGCCAACGGCCTCATCCTGATCTTCGAATTTGCCACCGATCCTTCGACACGCATCATCACCGCTAAAACTCGGTTGGAGGCGAATCGCGCCGTGCATCTGCACTGGCTTGCCGCCCCGGTCTTGCCTGCGCCCCAGCAAAGCGATGAGATGATCGACTTCGCTGGCCGTTGGACGGGCGAGTTCCAGACGAACCGCACCGCCTGGTCCGCCGGTATGCGCTACCGCGAAAACCGCACAGGACGCACGGGGCATGAGCATTTCCCGGGTCTCCTGATCCCCCTAACGGGCTGCACCAACACGAAGGGGGAGGCCTACGGCTTCCACTACGGCTGGTCCGGTGGTCACAAGATGATCGCCGAGGAGCTCCCCGATGGCCGTCGCCAAATCCAGTTCGGACACGCCGCCCGAATGGAAACGCAAGCCGCGAAGTCCTTTGAATCTGCGACGCTCTACGTCACCTATTCCCACAAGGGCCTGAACGGCTGCGCAGTTAGTTTCCAGCGCCACCTGCGTGACCGGATCGTGACATGGCCGCAACCTGACCGCCCCCGTCCGGTGCATTACAATTGCTGGGAAGCCGTTTACTTCGACCACAAACTCGACGTCCTGAAGGACATCGCGGATCGTGCCGCCGACCTAGGCGCCGAACGTTTTGTGCTGGACGATGGCTGGTTCGGCCAGCGCGACGATGACACACGCTCGCTTTCTGACTGGGAAGTCGACCCCCGCAAATATCCGGAAGGCCTGCACCCACTCATCGACCATGTGCACGGCCTCGGCATGACCTTCGGCATCTGGTTCGAGCCGGAGATGATCAACGAAGACAGCGACATCTTCCGCACCCGGCCCGATTGGGTTTTCGGGGCAGAAGATCAGACCCTCGGCCGTCAGCAAAAGGCCCTCAACATGGGTCTGCCCGAGGTGCGCGATTTTATCTATGATCGGATGGCTGCGATCCTTGCC
The DNA here is from genome assembly GCF_040932485.1 of Gymnodinialimonas sp. 202GB13-11. Taxonomy (NCBI): domain Bacteria; kingdom Pseudomonadati; phylum Pseudomonadota; class Alphaproteobacteria; order Rhodobacterales; family Paracoccaceae; genus Gymnodinialimonas; species Gymnodinialimonas hymeniacidonis. Next base: position 3,931,741 of record NZ_JBFRBH010000001.1, read on the forward strand.
GCGCACCCCATCGACTACGTGAAGTGGGACCATAACAGAGTTCTGCCCATGCCCGATGCAGACCAGACGCGTGGCTCCTATGCCCTGATCGACCGGCTGCGCGCCGACTTCCCGCATGTGGAAATCGAAAGCTGCGCTTCTGGCGGCGGGCGCATCGACTTTGGCATTATGAAACGCACGCAGCGTGTGTGGCTGTCCGACAGCAACGACGCCCTGGAACGCCTGCGCATCCAGCACGACGCGGCCCTGTTCCTGCCCATCGCGGTGACCGGCTCCCATGTCGGCCCACGTCGCTGCCACACCTCGGGCCGTATCTTTGACATCTCCTTCCGTGCGTGGGTCGCCGCTCAACGCCATATGGGATTCGAGATGGATCCGCGTGAGTTGGACGAACGCGAAACGGCCGTTCTGCGCGAGGTCACAAGCTGGTGGAAACACAACCGCAGCTGGATGCTCGGCGCGGATATCCTGCGCCTCGACAGCGCTGATCCTGCGGTCATGGCCGAACAGCAGATGACCCGTGAAGGCGACAAGTTCGTGGTTTTCGCAGGGAAGGCCGCCACATCCGACCAGATCGCGCCGCGCCCCCTGCGCCTAACCGCTCTGCAGCCCGATGCCCGCTACCGCATCACCCTGATGAACCGCGGCACCGCGCCGGCACTTTCCCGCGGAATGCCCGCGCTGAAAGACGGCCCGGTTGAGGTCTCCGGCGCATGGCTTATGCATCACGGCCTCACCTTGCCATGGAATTACCCCGACACCATGTGGGTTGTCGAAGGACAGCGACTATGACCGAGACTGCCATCTATCCGGACCTGAACGGCGCTTCCGTCTACATCACTGGCGGAGGCTCGGGCATCGGTGCCTCGCTAACAGAAGGTTTCCTACGTCAGGGCGCGAAGGTGGCCTATGTCCAACGCTCTGCTAGCGATGATTTCATGGCGGAGATGGAAGAGAAGACCGGCAACCGCCCGCTCGGCCTTGTTTGTGACATCACTGATACGGACCGTCTGCGCGCCACGATCGCCGAAGCGGCGGAGGCCCATGGCCCCGTCACCGTGCTGGTCAACAATGCCGCAAACGACAAACGCCACAAGACCGAAGAGGTGGATGAGGAGTTCTGGGATTGGTCGCAATCCATCAACCTCAAAGCCTATTTCTTCGGCTGCCAGGCGGTCATCGCCGGCATGCGCTCGGCGGGTGGTGGATCGATCATCAACATGTCTTCGATCAGCTACATAATGGGCAATGCGGGCTACCCGGCCTACACCACTGCGAATGGCGGGATCACTGCGATGACCCGCAGCCTCGCGCGGGAATTCGGGCCGGACCGCATCCGGGTCAACGCGCTCGCCCCCGGCTGGGTACTGACCGACAAGCAGCTTGAGATGTGGGCCTCGCCCGAAGGCCTCGACGCGCATATGGAACGCATGTGCTTGAAGGAGCATCTTGCGCCCGAGGATATCGTTGGCGGCACGCTTTTCCTTGCGTCAAAAGCCTCCAAAGCGATGACCGGCCAATGCATGGTCATCGACGGCGGTGTGGTGACAACCGGATGAGCGGCAACACCAAATACGCAGATTGGATCGCCGTCGATTGGGGCACAACGCACCTGCGCGCATGGGCCATGGTCGGCGATACGGCCAAGGCCGAAGCGACAAGTGCCGACGGCATGGGAACGCTGGACCGTGGTGGGTTCGAACCCGCACTTTTGCGCTTGATCGAACCATGGCTCGGGCAAGGCAAAATGCCCATAATGGCCTGTGGAATGGTCGGCGCAAGGCAGGGCTGGTTTGAAGCGCCCTACGTTTCTGTCCCGACCAAACCCGGCTGCCTTTCGCCCGTCCACGCGCCCACGAAAGATGCGCGCCTTAACGTTATGATCATCCCCGGCCTAAGCCAGGCTGAGCACCCGGATGTCATGCGTGGCGAAGAAACTCAGATCGCTGGCTTCCTAGCGGCCTTCCCGAAATTTGACGGCGTCCTTTGCCTGCCCGGCACCCACGCCAAATGGGCCCGCATCAGCGCCGAGGAGGTCGTCAGCTTCCAGACCTGCATGACCGGCGAGCTCTTTCAATTGCTGGCCGAGAAATCGGTCCTCCGCCATTCTATAGGAGCGGCGGGCGAGGACCCCGACGCCTTTGCCGAGGCAGTGTCCGACACCATCTCGCGCCCCGAAAAGCTGGCCCAACGCCTGTTCGGCCTCCGCGCCGAGAACGTGCTGAACGGCCTTGCCACCACAACGGCGCGCGCGCGCCTCTCTGGCTATCTGATCGGGGCCGAACTCGCGGCCACAAAACCCTATTGGCTGGGTCAGGAGGTCGCCATTGCAGGCAGCCCATCGCTCGCCTCCGCCTATGCCAGCGCCCTGAAAACCCAAGGCCTGCAAGCGCAAACCCATGATGCAGGCCCCCTGACACGCGCAGGCCTTGCCCGCGTCCATGCCTCTCTGACGGAGACAGCGTAATGCCCCGTAACCTCATCGCCATCCTCCGCGGCGTCACGCCGGCGGAGGCCGTTCCCGTGACCGAGGCCCTCATTGCCGCTGGGATCACAACGATCGAAGTGCCCCTGAATTCACCTGATCCGCTCGACAGCATCGCCGCAATGGCCTCCGCCTGCGGGGATCGGGCTACCATTGGAGCAGGCACGGTGCTGACCAAGCAACAGGTGAGCGACGTAAAGACCGCTGGAGGCACGCTCATTGTCTCTCCCAATGCCGACTGTGACGTTATCAAAGCCTCCGTGGATCAAGGCATGGCCTCGTGGCCCGGCATCTTCACCCCGACAGAGGCCTTCGCCGCCCTCCACGCAGGGGCCACAGGCCTCAAACTGTTCCCCGGCAACATGGCAGGCCCCTCCGGTCTGAAGGCCATCCGGGCCGTTCTGCCCGTTGGCACCCAAGTCTACGCCGTAGGTGGCGCTGGCCCTGATAACTTCGGCGAATGGATTGCGGCCAGCGCGGACGGTTTTGGCATCGGGTCTGCCCTCTACACGCCCGGCATGTCCGTTGAAGACATCTCTCGCAAAGCCGCCAAGATCGTTGATGCCTACGACACCGCCACCAAAGGCGCCCTCATATGAGCGTCACGATCCACGATGATCGTGCTTGCCTGCTGGGGGAGGGGCCTCTGTGGCATCCTCTGCGTAATCAATTGATCTGGTTCGACATCCTCAACCACACACTCCTCACCACCGGCCATCAAATGCACTTCGACCGTTCCGTGTCAGCGGCCGGTTGGGTCGATGAAGACCGCCTGCTGGTCGCCTCCGAAACCGACCTCTTCCTCTTCAACCTCCGTGATGGCGCGTCCGAGCATGTCCTCCCGCTGGAGGCCGACAATAAAGTGACCCGCTCCAACGATGGTCGCGCCGATCCACAAGGTGGGTTTTGGATCGGCACCATGGGCCATCAGGGCGAGACCGGTGCAGGGGCGCTCTACCGCTTCTATCGGGGCGAACTCCGCCAGATCCGCGCCGGCGTGACGATCCCGAATGCCACCTGTTTCACCCCCGATGGCTGCCACGCCTATTTCGCCGACACGGCCGAACAACTCGTCTGGCGCTACACGTTGGGCGAAGATGGTTGGCCCGACCCAGATCCCGAAATCTACCTCGACCACCGCGATACGGACGTGAACCCCGATGGGGCCGTGGTCGACGCAGAAGGCCGTTTTCTCTGTGCTGAATGGGGCGGCTCCCGCATCGGCGTTTACAGCCCCTCAGGTGATCTTTTAGAAGAAGTCGAGCTGCCCGTCCCACAGCCCACTTGCCCCGCCTTCGGTCCAGATGCGCTTTACGTCACCTCTGCGCGCCAAGGCATGCCGGGCGCGGATATCGACGCGGCCCCGCATTCCGGCAAGACGCTTCGTGTAGACGTAACCTTCAAGGGCCAGCAAGAACACCAAGTTCTCCTATGAAACGCACCCTCGGCACCTGCTACTACCCGGAACATTGGCCCGAAAAGATCTGGGCCGAAGACGCGCGCCGCATGGCCGATCTTGGGCTCACTTGGGTCCGCATCGGCGAATTCGCGTGGAGCCGTCTTGAACCCACCCCGGGTAACTTGCAGTTCGACTGGCTCGACCGCGCCATTGCGACACTCACAGATGCTGGCCTTAAGGTCGTCCTCGGTACCCCGACCGCAACACCGCCGCGTTGGATGTTGACGAAGCACCCCGATATGCTCGCCGTCGATGCCGACGGCCACGCCCGCAAATTCGGCTCTCGCCGCCATTACTGCTTTTCGCATGACGGCTACAGGGAAGAAAGTGTTCGCATCACATGCCTCCTTGCAGAGCGCTTCGGACAGCGCGTGGCCGCCTGGCAAACCGATAACGAATACGGCTGCCACGACACGACGATCAGCTACTCCAAATCCGCCGAACATGCGTTCCGCGACTGGCTTGCGCAGAAATACCAATCCCCCGATGCGCTCAATCGCGCGTGGGGCAACGTATTCTGGTCCATGGAATACGCCAGCTTCGAAGACATCGATCTGCCAAACCTAACCGTGACGGAGCCCAACCCGGCCCATGTCCTCGACTTCCGCCGCTTCACCTCCGATCAGGTGGCCCGCTTCAATCAAGCGCAGGTCGACGCCATTCGCGCACACTCCGACGCGCCGATCAGCCACAACTACATGGGGCGCGTGACCGAATTCGATCACTTCGATGTTGGCCGCCAAATGGAAATCGCAACGTGGGACAGCTACCCTCTGGGCTTTCTCGAAGACCGTGTCGGCGCGAGCCCAGAAGACCAGCGCCACTATGCCCGCCAAGGTGACCCGGATTTCCAGGCCTTCCACCACGACCTCTACCGTGCTGTTGGAACGGACGGCCGCTGGTGGGTCATGGAGCAACAACCCGGCCCGGTGAACTGGGCTCCGTCAAACCCCGCGCCACTGCCCGGCATGGTCCGCTTCTGGACGTGGGAAGCCTTTGCCCATGGCGCCGAATGCGTGGCCTACTTCCGCTGGCGCCAAGCGCCCTTCGCGCAGGAGCAACACCACGCGGGCCTGCTTCGCCCCGACAGCGTTGAGGCCGAAGCCTTCGCAGAGGCCGCGCATGTGGCCAGCGACCTCCAAGACATGCCAGAGGTGGAGCGTGTGCAATCGCCCGTGGCGCTCGTGTTCGACTATGCCTCCCAGTGGGCGTGGGAAGCGCAACCCCAAGGCATCGGCAACGACTATTTTCAACTGGTGTTCGACGTCTACAAGGGCCTGCGTCAACTGGGTCTCAGCATCGACATCATCCCGCCCGACACGGCTTCACTCGATGGCTACAAACTCGTCCTCGCCCCAGGCGCGATCACCCTGACAGATGCACTTAAGGCCGCCATCGCCAACACGCAGGCGCAGGTCGTCCTCGGTCCGCGCACTAACGCCAAGACCCACGCACTCAGCATTCCCGTGCCGCTACCGCCTGCAATAAAGAACCTCGACGTGACCGTATCGCGCGTCGAAACTCTGCGTCCGGACAGTCCCGAGGCTTTTGCCGATGGCGGACACTATCAGCTGTGGCGAGAACAGATAGAGACGACGGCTGACGTGATCGAACATGACACGCAGAACCGTCCCCTGATGGTGCGCGCTCATCACCTCAGCTACCTCGCGGCCTGGCCTGATACCACCGCCATACAACGCATCCTGACCCGTGCCGCGATTGCTGCGGGCCTGGATCCGATCGACCTGCCCAAAGACATCCGCATCCGCGACACCGGTCGCACCCGCTTCGTCTTCAATCACAGTCCCGACTCAGTGGAATTCGAAGGGCAAACGCTTCCTCCGGCCGGGGTGTTCTGGCACTAGGCCTCCCCTTGATCTTGGCCGTACAACTCCAGGAGGTCCGGGGGACTGGTCCCCCGGTTGGCGGACGCCATCAGGCGGCGCAACGCATCAAATGCCATCAATACAGACGTATTTCGTCTCAAGGTAGTCTTCGAGGCCCTGAGATCCGCCTTCCTTGCCCAGACCACTTTCCTTGACCCCGCCAAAGGGCGCTTCGACGGTGGTGATCAGGCCGGAGTTGATTCCGATCATCCCGTATTGCAGACCCTCGTTCAGCCGGAAGGCACGCCCGAGATCAGAGGTATAGGCGTAAGACGCAAGCCCGAACACCGTGTCATTGGCCATCGAAATGGCGTCCTCTTCAGTCTCGAACTTGAAGACAGGCGCGAGCGGCCCAAAGATCTCTTCCTTGGCGAATGCCATGTCCTGCGTCGCTCCGGTCAGAACCGTCGGCTCGAAGAATGAGCCGCCCTTGTCGTGCCGATCCCCGCCGCAGGCGACCTCAGCGCCTTTGTCCTTGGCGTCGTTCAGCAATTCCTCGACCTTCTCGACCGCATCCATGTCAATCAGTGGCCCTTGCTCGACCCCGTCCTCGCGTCCATCGCCGACCTTCAGTGCCTTCGTCTTTTCAACTAGCTTTTCGACAAACGCGTCATGCACGCCCGCCTGCACGTAAATCCGGTTTGCGCAGACGCAGGTCTGTCCCGAATTGCGGTATTTGGAGACGATGGCCCCCTCCGCCGCCTTGTCGAGATCGGCATCGTCGAACACGATGAATGGGGCATTCCCGCCCAATTCCATCGACACTTTCTTCACCGTACCGGCGCTCTGGCGGATCAGCTCCTTGCCAACTTCGGTCGAGCCGGTAAACGTCACCTTCCGCACTCGGAAATCGTCCATCATCGCGCCCGCAATCTTGCGCGCTGAGCCTGTCACGACGTTCACGGCACCGCTCGGATAGCCAACGTCTTCTGCCAGCGCGGCCCAGGCCAAGCCGCTGTATGGCGTTGCCGTTGCGGGCTTGGCCACCACGGGGCAGCCCACGGCCAAAGCCGGGGCGACTTTGCGCGCCAGCATGGACGAGGGGAAATTCCACGGCGTGATCATGCCCACGACACCGACAGGATGCTTCGTCACCAGAATGCGCCGCCCATTCACGCCCGCAGGCACGATCTCACCCTTCGCGCGGCGGGCTTCCTCGGCAAACCAACGCACGTACTGCGCGCCAATCGCGATCTCGCCTTTCGCCTCGGACAAAGGCTTGCCCATCTCAACCGTCAGCAGCTCACCCAAGGCCTCTTGGTTGTCCATCAGCGCGTCATGCAGCTTCCACAACAGTCCGACACGATCCATCAGCGCCATGCCTGCCAGCCCGTCAAAGGCCTCCGCCGCCGCATCAATTGCGCGACTTGTCTCGGCCTCACCGCAATTGGGCACCGTTCCGATCACGTCCCCTGTCGCCGGGTTCATCACGTCTATGGTTTCACCGCTATCTGCGCCGATCCACTCGCCCGCGACATAAGCCGCCTCTTTCATCCACGCTTGCCAGTCGGCCATGACCAATCTCCCAGAAATTCAGTTCGCGCCTTGGTGACCCATCAACCGGGCCACGTCCAGCATCCGGCAGGAAAATCCCCATTCATTGTCATACCAGCCAAAGACGCGGAGCATTCCGCCCTTCGACCGCTTGATCTCAGGCCCCGCCACGATCAGCGATTCAGGTCGTGCTCGCAGGTCCGAACTGACCAAAGGCTTGTCCGTGTAACCCATGATCTCGCCGGCTTGTTCCCGCAGAAATGCTGCCGCGTCCTTTGCCTCGGGCATATCGCGCGTCATCACCGCCAAATCCACGCAGGAAACGGAGGCCGAAGGCACCCTAACCGCCGACCCGGTCACGCGCCCTGCAAGACGTGGCAAGACCACATCTACCAGCGCCTCTGCCGAAGTTGTCGTCGGCACCATGCTCAACGCCGCCGCCCTCGACCGGGCCGCATCGCGCATCGGCATGTCAACCGTCGGCTGGCTTCCTGTATAACAATGCACCGTGGTCATCAGGCCGGAATCCAGCCCCCAGGTTTCGTCAATCAACCGCACAAGCGGTGCCAGGGCATTGGTGGTGCACGACGCGTTCGACACGATCCGATGCTCTGGCCGCAACGCCTCATGGTTCGCGCCAAGCACCAATGTCAGGTCAGGTTCCACCGCCGGGCCGGATACCAAGACGCGTCCCGCGCCCGCCGCCAGCGCGGCCTCTGCCACATCTCTTGTGGCCCGGCCCGTGCATTCCATCAGCACGTCCACACCGTTCAGATCCAGCGCGCCGGCATCCCGCTCCATCGTCAGCCGGATGCGCCGGCCATCGACAACCAAATCGCCATCCTCGACCGAAATCTCTCCGGGGTAGGGGCCAAAGACACTGTCGAATTCAAACAGATACGCGCAGGTTGCGGGTTCGGCGATATCGTTGATCCCCACAATCTCGATATCCGGCCACTGCGGACCCAGCCGCCCCCCGCCAAGTGCCCACGCCCGCAGAACCGAACGTCCGATGCGTCCAAACCCATTGATGGCTACGCGGATGGTCATGCCTTATCCCCTTCGCTCAAAGTGATGCCTTGCGTGGGTCTAAGGTGCAAGCGATGCCCTCACCTGGTCCAATGGCTTTCCTTGATTGGCCTAAGCAGGCAGTGTGATGAGCAATTGGAAAGGGCATGTAATGGCTGCTCTCACACCTCCCGTCTGCGATTTCGGTTGGCCCGCACCGACCTTCTCTCTGCGCGCCACCGACGGCAACACCCATAGCCTGCAGGATGTCTCCGGGCAGAACGGCACACTCATCATGTTCATCTGCAACCATTGTCCGTATGTCCTTGCCATCCTCGACCGTATGATCCGCGATGCGTCCGATCTGCAAGCCATGGGCATTGGCGTTGCTGCCATTTGTTCCAACGATCCGATCGCCTATCCGGCCGATAGTTTTGACAACATGGCCCGCATGGCTGAAGCACGCGGCTTCCCCTTCCCCTATCTTCACGACGCTGACCAAAGCGTCGCCCGTGCCTACGACGCAGTCTGTACGCCTGATTTCTTTGGCTTCAACGCCGCGGGCGGCCTGCAATATCGCGGGCAACTCGATGCGTCACACATGCAACCTGCGCCACCGGGTGCAAAGCGCGATCTCTACGAGGCGATGAAGCAAGTCGCCGAAACGGGGCAGGGTCCGCGGGATCAGATTCCCTCCATGGGCTGCTCTATCAAATGGGCCGCATGAGCTGCACATGATCGCGTACGTCACCCTTGGGGCCGATGACATGGCGGCGGCGGAGCAGTTCTACACTGCGCTCCTACTGCCTCTCGGCTATAGGCTGGATCACTATCAGGGCGATCTCAGTTTCATCCCGCCAGATGGCACAAGCGCCCCGGACCTCTATATAAAACGCCCATTTGATGGGGCCGCCGCGACCGCTGGCAATGGCACCATGATCGCACTAGAGGCACCAAGCCAGGGCCATGTCCGTAAACTCCATGCCTCGGCGGTGGCAGCGGGTGGGAGTGACGAAGGCGCACCCGGATTCCGTGACGCCTACAGCGCCGATTTCTACGTCGCCTATCTGCGCGATCCGCAAGGCAACAAGCTGGCAGTGTTTTCAACGTCACCTTAGGGCGGAGGAGCAATTCCTAACGTCCTACCTTGCCCGCGCCGTCAGGCACAGGCAGCCCCTCCTGTGCCTTTGCAACCTCCGCAAGTGCGCGCTGAACGGCTTCCGTCGGTTGGCAGGATTTCCGCGTTCCAAGGTCGACATGCAGAAGGAACGACTCCACCGTGGCAACGACCTCGCCGTCACCCCGAAGCAGGGTGTGGAATAGATGCAGCTTCTTTCCTTCCCCATTCAGCAGACGGGTCTCTGCCCGCAAACGATCGCCCGCATGGGCCTCGTTCAGATAGCGGACGTGGTTTTCGACCGTGAAATAACTCAAGCCACGCGCCACATAGGCCGCATCCGCACCCACCATTTCCATGAACCGGTCCGTCGCCTTGGACCCGGCCTCAAGATAATGCGTCTCGTTCATGTGGCCGTTGTAATCCGTCCAACCCTGCGGGATCTGCCGGTTCAACGTGACAGGCATCCCCTCCTGCGCCAGCTTCGCTTCATGGGCGCCCACCACGCCCCCGGCCCCGGACCCTGAATGCTTTAGCGCCCGCATGATCCCCACGAGATTATCATCCCGCAGTCGCTCCAACTCACGGATCGACATATGGCCTGACTGCGCGTCGGACTGTCCCGCGATCAGGTCGACAAGCTCGTCGGTGAACTCCGGCACATCCATCAACTTGGTCCAAGGGAAGCTGAGGCACGGCCCGAACTGCGCCATGAAATGCTTCATCCCCGCCTCGCCGCCAGCGACGCGGTAGGTCTCGAAAAGGCCCATCTGCGCCCATCTGAGGCCAAAACCCATGCGGATCGCTTCGTCGATTTCTTCGGTCGTGGCGATCCCGTCTTTCACGAGCCACAGCGCTTCCCGCCAGACGGCTTCCAGGAAGCGGTCGGCAACATGGGCGTCGATCTCCTTGCGGATATGGAGCGGGTAGAAACCCACTTCGCGCAAAATCGCCTGTGCCCGGCCACAGGTTTCAGCATCGCCCACCAACTCGATCAAGGGAAGAAGATAGACCGGGTTGAACGGATGCGCCACGATGCAGCGCGCACCTTTGTCGGTCAGCTCGGACGGTTTGAATCCGCTGGTCGAGGACGCAATGATTGCCTCAGGCGGCGCTAGGCGGTCGAGGTCAGCAAGAACGAGATGCTTAATATCAAGCCGTTCCGGCACGCTTTCCTGCACCCAGTCTGCGCCCGCCACCGCATCGGCTAGATCGTCTGTGAAACGAAGCTGACCCTCTGCTGGCAGTGCCCGGTCATAGAGCGCCGGCAGTGCCCGCCGGGCATTTGCCAACACCTCACCAATCTTGCGCTCCGCCTCAGGATCGGGGTCAAAAACCGCAACGTCCCAGCCGTTGAGGAGGAAACGCGCGGCCCATCCACCGCCGATGACACCCCCGCCGATGATGGCCGCCTTCATGGCGTTACGCTCCGCTGCAATTGGCTAAGGTCATAGCCGTTGAAATCCAGCACCTCCCGCGCTGCCGCCAGCCGGTCAGGCGGGATGTCCGGGTCGCGGTTGAGGATCCATCCTACGCGCCCGTTCGGTGCGCCGACCACAGCCGTGCGGTAGCCTTCATCGACCCAAAGCACCCAATAAGGAGCGGCCACCGGCACGCCCTGAAGCCTGACGGAAAGCCGACCCAGACCCTCGTCCGTCGCCGTCCCGGTGATCCTGTCAGTGACCTGGCCCTGCGCGTTTAGGCACAGATTGGTAACGGTGAGTTCGTTCGGCGCGTCCGAGAAACCGTACTCCGCGATGGCACCCGGGCAATCAGCTTGGAATGGGTTCGGGTAGCGATAGACCTCGTACCAGCGGCCAACATAACGCGTCGCGTCGAAATTCGCTGATGAGGCGATATTGACGCTCTCATCGCGATACGATGGTCCAAGCGCCACATCACATGCGGCAAATGCGAGGAGGGCTGAAAGCCCGAGGAGGGGTTGCCGAACCTTCATACCGGAGCCCGCTTCACCAAACCCAGCTTTTCGCGCACCTCCACCGGGCCAATGATCCGCGCGCCCATGCCTTCCACAACGCCCACGGCGCGTTCGACCAGTTGCGCGTTGGTTGCCAGCACGCCTTTCTCCAGCCACAGATTGTCTTCCAAACCCACGCGCACATTGCCCCCGGCTAGCACCGCTGCGGCGGCATAGGCCATCTGGTTGCGTCCTAGTGAGAACGCACTGAACGTCCAGTCGTCGGGCACGTTGTTGACCATGGCCGTGAACGTGTTGAGGTCATCCGGCGCGCCCCAGGGCACCCCCATGCAAAGCTGCACCAGCGCGGGACTGTCCAGAACACCGTCTGCAACCAGCTGCTTTGCGTACCACAGATGACCGGTGTCGAACGCCTCGATCTCGGGCTTCACGCCAAGGTCGGTCATCATGCGGCCCATGGCCTGCAACATGCCGGGTGTGTTGGTCATGACGTAGTCGGCTTCAGCGAAGTTCATCGTGCCGCAATCCAGCGTACATATTTCGGGCAAGCACTCAGCCACATGGGCCACCCGTTCCTCGGCACCGACCATGTCAGTTCCCGCGGCCACCGGAAGCGGCGCGTTCGTGCCACCAAAGACAATATCGCCGCCCATGCCTGCGGTCAGGTTCAGGACCACATCAACCTCAGCATCGCGGATCCGGTCCGTGACTTCGCGGTAGAGGTTCAAATCACGGGACGGCACGCCGGTTTCGGGGTCGCGCACATGGCAATGTACAATCGCGGCACCGGCCTTTGCGGCGTCGATCGCGCTGTCGGCAATCTCCTTGGGAGAGCGTGGTACGTGAGGTGAGCGGTCCTGGGTGGAACCTGACCCGGTAACGGCGCATGTGATGAAGACATCTTTGTTCATTTGCAGTGGCATGTTCTGTCCTTGTCTGTCCCGCAGGTGACGCTCGCGCTATGCGCGTCGCCCCACCCGCCGTCCCGTTAGCGGCCTTTCCAGACCGGATCGCGTTTTTCGGCAAAGGCGCGGGCGCCTTCCAGTTGATCTTCTGAACGATAGAGCCGTTCGACCGTCTCAAACTGGCTTTTGGTGATTTTGTTGAGTGCGTCTTGAAACTTCATGTCCTCGGCCTCGCGCACGATCTCTTTGATGGCGGCATTCACGAGCGGCGGGCCAGACGCAATCAGTTGGGCCATTTCCCGCGCTTTATCCATCAATTGATCCGCCGGGTGCACGTGATTGATCATGCCCCACCGCGTGGCTTCTTCAGCGTCCAGCCAGCGCCCGGTGAACAACATTTCCATGGCAATGTGATACGGAATGCGCTTGGGCAATTTGATAGAGGCCGCGTCTGCCACTGTGCCGGAGCGGATTTCTGGCAAAGCAAATGAGGCGTGCTCCGCCGCCAGAATAACGTCGGCGCTGAGGGCCAGTTCCAACCCGCCGCCGCAGCAGATGCCGTTCACTGCCGCGATCACCGGCTTGTTGAGGCCACGCAATTCCTGCAACCCGCCGAACCCGCCCACGCCGTAATCGCCATCGACAGCATCGCCATCTGCGGCAGCCTTAAGGTCCCAACCCGGGCAAAAGAACTTCTCTCCGGCACCCGTCAGAAGCGCGACCCTAAGGTCCGGATCATCCCGAAATTCGGTGAAAACCTGCCCCATGATCCGGCTTGTGGCCAAGTCGATAGCATTCGCCTTCGGGCGGTCCAACGTCACCTCCAGCACGTAACCATTGCGTTCAGTTTTGATTGGATGGGTGTCGGTCATTGTGTGTCCCTCAATCGGATCAGGGCGTCGGCGGCGACGGCGCGAGTTGGTGTGCAGATCAGTGGGTTGACTTCAACCTCCAACACTTGCGCCGCATTGGCGATCACATAGTCCTGCACGGCCAGCACCGCATTGACAATCGATTGCCGGTTCGTTGGGTGTGCGCCGCGAAAGCCGGCCAAGAGCGGGGCGACCGTTAAGCCATCCACCGCTGCCTCGATTTCGGTGGGACCCACCGGCAGCAAGAGATGTACCGTGTCTGCCAGCAGCTCCGTCAATGTGCCGCCCGCGCCGAGGGTCAAGACGAACCCGTGAGCGGGGTCTGAGACGACGCCAACCAACAAGTCTGCGACCCCGTCGGTGATCATTTCTTCTAGAAGAAATTCAGTCGTAGGCATCCGATCTGCGGCTTCAGAAACGTCTTTTGCTTTGTGTAGATTCAAAGCGACAGCGCCATTCTCCGATTTATGGGCAAAGCCTACGCCCTTCAGGACCATGGGGGGCTGCAGTGATTGCGCAGTGCGTCCTGCCTCCGCGCTGGAGGTCGCGTTGAATCCCTTCGGAACGCCAAGACCATGCGCTGATAAGGCCGTTTTTGCCTGAACCTCAGTCAGCATGATGGATGCCATGTCCGACATGGTGACCGGTGTGAGGACCGGATCACCTGGCGTCGAAGGCGGAGGCTGCGCGGCAAGTGCGATTGCGGAAAGGGCATCGTCCAACCCGCACAAGGGCGGTATCCCATCGGCGATGAGCTCGGCGGCGATTTCCTCAGGCAGTGTTTCGGGTAGGGAAGAGACAACCGTAATCGGCTTTCCGCTTTCCCTGGTTGCGTCCTGAATCGCATCGATGACGATGTCCCACATGGAGGCGTCGCAGCGGTCGCCGCGCGGAAAATCCAGTACGACGCACCCAATCGACAGCGAGGGGTCCATCATTGCTGAAAAAGTGGCGGCCATCGCGGCGCGGTCACCCCAGATGTAGGTGTGATAATCCAGTGGGTTGGCGAGCGAGACCTGGGGGCCGAGGGCTTTGCGCAATGCCCCTTCTTGAGACGCGTTCAGTGCAGGAAACTCCACGCCACAGGACAGGGCGGTATCCGCCATCAGGCTTGCTTCGCCGCCTGAGCATGACATGGAGGCGATCCGTGCGGACGCCAAAGGGCCCGTAACGTGAAGCAGCTTAAGCACCTCTAGAAAAAGCGACAGCGATGTGACCTTGCGAATACCCAGCCGCGCCAGAAGCGCGTCCGACCCTGCAGCGCTCCCGGCAAGGGATGCGGTATGAGAGATGGTGGCTGTCTGTGCCTGCTCCGACGCACCGATCTTCAGCGCGACAATCGGTTTGCCCAACCTGCGCGCGGCTTCTGCCAACGCCTCAAAACGCCTGAGATCGCCAATCCCCTCGATATGCAGACCGAGCGCTGTAACACGGTTATCCGCAAGTGCGGCCATGCCAAGCTCGGCCAGATCGACCTGCGCTTGGTTACCGGCTGTCAGCAAGTACGCAATCGGCAAACCCCGCTTCTGCATCGTAAGGTTCAATGCGATGTTTGAGGATTGCGTGATGATCGCAATACCGCGATCAACCTGCACCATTCCATGCTGGTCAGGCCACAACGCGGTTCCGTCCAAACCATTGATAAAGCCGTAGCAATTTGGCCCGAAGATGGGCATGTCCCCAGCCGCATCCAGGAGAGCATCTTGCACTGCGCCACCGTCGGCCAATTCTTCAGAAGCTTCCAGAAAACCAGATGCGAAGCACACCGCGCCGCCTGCGCCGCGCGCCGCAAGGCTACGGATGATCTCAACTGTTGCGTGGCGATTGACGCCGACAAAGCTCGCGTCGGGCGCATCCGGAAGCTCTGAAACATCGGCGACCGCGCATTCGCCTGCCACGGTGGTACGTGTCGGATGCACCGGCCAAATTGGCCCCTTGAACCCAAAGGCGCGGGCCTCGCGGATCACGTTTTCGCACCAAGCTCCGCCGCCAATTACGGCAATGCTTCTGGGTCGCAACAGGCGGGATAGATCTCGCATCAGGCACCCAAGGGGCGGAACAAGTCACGGGAGATGATGTGGCGCTGAATTTCACTCGTGCCGTCCCAGATCCGTTCCACCCGGGCATCTCGCCAGAACCGTTCAATCGGGAAATCGTCCATCAGCCCCATGCCGCCATAAATCTGCAGGGTCGTGTCTGTCACCCGCGCCAGCATCTCGGTGGCGTAGACCTTCGCCGAAGCAATCTCTCGGTTCGCGGGCAGCCCTTCGTCCAGCCGCCAAGCGCCTGCGAGGGTCAGGTAGTCGGCGGCATCGATCTCTGTAATCATGTCGGCGACTTGAAAGCTGACTCCCTGGAACTTGGCGATCTGCTGGCCGAACTGTTTGCGCTCGGCGGCGTAATTCAAGGCATAATCAAAGCAGCGCCGCGCGCGCCCGACACTGAAGGCCGCGACGGTCAGCCGAGTTGCGTAAAGCCATTCGTTCATCACAGCAAAGCCGCCATCGACCTCGCCCAAAACCTGCGCGTCGGGTAGGCGGCAATCATCGAATTCGAGGATGCAATTCTTGTAACCGCGGTGACTGACCGAGTTGTAACCATCGCGCACCGCGAAACCCGGATGGCCGCGATCCACAAGAAAACAGGTGATCCGCTTCTTCGGCCCGCGCGGGGTTTCATCCACGCCAGTTGCAACAAACACGATAAAAAAGTCCGCGTGATCGGCGCCGGATATGAAGTGTTTTGAGCCGTTTAGAACCCAATCTCCACCATCCCGCACGGCAGAACACTTCATGCCGCGTACGTCCGACCCGGCATCCGGTTCCGTCATGGCCAGCGCATCCATCCGCTCACCGCGCACTGCGGGCAGCAGGTACCGCTCGCGCTGCTCACCCTCGCAGGCCATCAGGATATTCTGTGGCCGTCCGAAGAAGTGCGTCAGCGCCATGGAGCCGCGCCCAAGCTCTCGCTCGACAAGCGTGAAATCCAGGTGGCTCAGGCCCGCGCCGCCGACCTCCTCGGGGAAGTTGCAGGCATAGAAGCCAAGGTCGATCACCTTCTGCTTGAGATCTAGCGCAAGATCGCTTGGAACTTCGCCGGTGCGTTCAACCTCAGCCTCATGAGGGTAGATCTCGTTTTCAACAAAGCTGCGCACGGTGGAGACGATCATCTCCTGCTCATCGCTCAGGCCGAAATGCATGGACTGCCCCCCTTGTATGACACTGTGAATAGCGCATAGCTTGCGACCCAATTCCATGCAGATCGCGGCCAGATCCATGCAAGAAACGAAAAGCATCAGCCTTCTCTTGTTTGATGGTTTTTCGAACCTCTGCTTGGCCAATGCGGTAGAGCCGTTGCGTGCAGCCAACACGCTTGCACGATCAACACTCTACTCCTGGGCATTTCTCAGTCTTGGCGCGGAGGAGCTTTTCTCGTCCAGTGGCTTACCCGTTTCGCCCCAACCAATGACGCCAGCTGACAAAGGCGACGCTCTATTTGTCATGCCAAGTTATCGCCACGAGACCTGGGCAAATGCTGCAACTGCCCGCGCACTTCGTGGCGCATCCCAACGTTTCGAACGGATGGTTGGGCTTGATACGGGCGCTTATCTTCTAGCGCATGCAGGGTTGCTCGACGGACGTCGCGCAACCTGCCATTGGGACATTCTCGAAGAAGCGTCCGAGACTTTTCCACAAGTCACTTTCACCCAAGACCGGTACATGATTGACGGAAACCGCGCTTCTTGCGGTGGTGCCACGACGACGCTCGACCTAATGCTGGCGCTGATTGAAAAGGATCATGGCGCAACGCTTGCGCTCGAAGTGGCGGCCCTGTTCATGTACGGCGAACGTGACCCGCTGACCGACCCGAAGCGCCTGATCCCCGATCATCGCAAAATCCAGGCAGCTGCTGCGTTGATGCGGCGTCACATCGAAAATCCAATACCATTGGCTGATATCGCAAAGGGCGTTGGGTTAAGCCAAAGAGGGCTAGAGCTGGCCTTTCGCACCCATGCGGGCCTACCACCTGCACGCCTCTATCGTTCAATCCGGTTGGCCGAGGCTCGCAGACGGATGGAACAGACCCGCGACAGCGTCGCCGAGGTGGCCTTGCGTGCGGGCTATAAGGATGCGACCGCTATGACGCGCGCTTTTAAGGCCGAATTTGGGATAACACCGTCCGCTGCACGCGCCGCGAAACTGTCTGAGGGAGGGATGTGATGAAAACGGTGGGCGAGGCGCTGATCGCGCATCTCGAAAAGCGTGGCGTCGATACAATCTTCGGCATTCCCGGTGTCCACACGGTTGAGATGTATCGCGGACTGGCCGACAGCGCGATCCGCCACATCACCCCCCGGCATGAGCAATCTGCAGGCTTCATGGCCGATGGCTATGCAAGGGCAACGGGCAAACCCGGCGTGTGCCTGCTGATCACAGGGCCGGGCGTTACCAACGCGATCACGTCAATGGCACAAGCGCGGGCGGATAGTGTGCCGATGCTGGTGATCTCTGGCGTGAACCGTGTGGCGACACACGGGCACGAGGAAGGCTTCCTGCACGAATTGCCAAACCAGCACGCAATGATGAGCGAGGTCTCGCTTTGGTCCCACACGCTGCACCGGGCGGAGGATCTGGACCGCGTCCTGACCCGTGCTTTCACGGTGATGACCAGCGCGCGCCCGGGGCCTGTTCACATTGAGGTGCCGCTGGATGTGATGAAGCAGATGGTCGACGTGCCGGATCTGCTTCCACCTTTGCCGCAGCCCACGCGCCCCGCCATTGAACCGCTCCTCGAAACCGCGCGGCTACTCAACGCGGCGCAACGCCCCCTCATTCTGGCAGGTGGCGGGGCAGTTGGCGCGGCGTCGGCTCTTCGTGTGCTGGCCGAGCGGTTCGACGCGCCTGTCGTGACCACCACAAACGCGCGCGGCATCCTCGGTGGCAGCCCGCTTGAGCTTTGCGCCAGCCCCAGTTTGGCAAGCGTACGGAAAGTCATGGCGGAGGCCGACGTCGTGCTGGGCGTGGGAACGCAATTCGGCCGCACTGACTACGACATGTACGAGGATGGGGGATCGCCTGATTTGTCGTATTTGATCCGCATTGACTGTGATGCCGCCCAGATCAGCAGGGGGCGCGTACCGGATCTTCCCATCGTCGCGGATGCCGCCATCGCAATAGCCGCTTTGGTGGATGTCACAGGTGGGATCTCAAAAACACACGATGCCGAGCAAAGGGTCATGGACTGCTTGGATGCAGCCATCGCAGAAATCGGAGAGACCTACGCCGCACAGATCGCCATGCTGCACATGATCCGCGACGTGATCCCGGGCGTGCGCATTGTGGGCGACAGCACGCAGGCGGTCTATGCGGGCAATCTGGTATGCCAAATGAACAGGCCGCGCAGCTGGTTCAATGCCGCCACTGGCTATGGAGCGCTAGGCTTCGGCGCACCGGCGGCCATCGGCGCCGCGTTGGGCGATCCCGAAGCCCCCGTCGTTTGTTTGACGGGTGACGGAGGCCTTCAATTCGTCATGTCCGAACTCGGCACAGCCATGGACGAGAAAACGCCCGTGATCTTCGTCGTTTGGAACAACAACGGCTATCAGGAGATCGAGCGGTTCATGGTCGATAACGCGATCAAACCAGAAGGTGTCAAACCGACAGCGCCCAATTTTTTGCAGGTGGCACAGGCCTATGGAATGCCCGGCGAGCGCATCGAAGGGACGGCTACGCTTGCGTCCGCGTTGGAACGCGCAAAAGCCGCCGGGTCCGCCTATCTCATCGACATGATTGTGGACTGACGCGCGCCCATCTTTGTCCTCGAAATATGCCGGGGGTTTGGGGGCTGGCCCCAAATTCGCTTAGGGTCAGTTCCCAGCGCTCTCCACACCGGCTCCAGCCCCACCTGCTGCCCGTTCCTCCAGCAGCTTGTCGAGCCAGTCGGGGTCCATTTCGGGCACCGACGAGAGCAGCAATTCCGTGTAAGGATCATGGGGCGGCTGGAACATCTCCGATTTCGGGCCCTGTTCCACAACCACGCCTTCTTTCATCACCACCACCTCATCCGCGATGGATTTCACGGTCGCGAGGTCGTGGGTAATGAACATGTAGGCCAGATTGAATTCAGCCTGCAGCTTGTCGAGCAGTTTTAGGATACCCTCCGCCACAAGCTGATCGAGCGCGGATGTTACCTCATCACAAATGATGAATTGGGGCTCCGCCGCCAAGGCACGCGCAATCCCGATCCGCTGCTTTTGGCCTCCCGAAAGCTCCGAGGGCAGGCGGTCGATGTAATTGTCCGGCTCCAACTCGATCAGGTCGAGCAGGTTGCGCACACGCTCCTCCAGCGCCTTGCCGCTCAGCCCGAGATACATCTGGGCAGGGCGCCCGATCAACTCCCGAAGTTTCTGCTTCGGGTTCAGGGCCGTGTCCGCCATCTGGTAGATCATCTGTGCCTGGCGCAACTGGTCCTTCGTGCGGCGGCGGTAGTCCGGGGGCAGGGCGGTGCCGTTGAACAAAACCTCACCCTGACGCGGCGGCAGAAGCCCTGTAATCACGCGGGCCGTGGTCGATTTGCCCGACCCGGATTCGCCTACAACCGCGACAGTGCGGCGGGCATGGATATCGAAGTTGATGTTCTTGAGTACATCCAGCGTGCCATAGCCCGCCGTGACGCCTTTCACCGAGACAACCGGCGTTGTCCCGGCCTCAACTGGCGGCTGCTCTGGCCGCGCATGGCTCCGCACAGCCCAAAGGGATTTGGTGTAGTCCTGCGTGGGCGCGTTCAGCATCGTGCGCGTGTCGGCCTCTTCCACCTCTTCGCCTTTCAGCAGAACTTTGATCTTGTCGGCCATCTGCGCCACGACGGCGAGGTCGTGGGTGATGTAGATTGCTGCCGTATCAAATTGTTCCACGATGTCGCGGATCGCCGCCAAAACCTCGATCTGCGTGGTCACATCCAGCGCGGTTGTCGGCTCATCAAAGATAATCAGATCCGGGCGGCATGCCATTGCCATTGCTGTCATGGCGCGCTGTAGCTGCCCGCCAGAAACCTGGTGCGGGTAGCGGAAGCCGATCTCGTAAGGGTTGGGCAATTGCATCTTTCGATACAGATCCACCGCGTCGCTGTTTGCTTCGCCGCGCGACATCACCCCATGCTGCACGGGGCCTTCGGCATATTGATCGATCAGCTTATGCGCAGGGTTAAAGCTCGCCGCCGCCGATTGCGCCACATAGGCGATCCGCTTGCCGCGCAGGTCGCGGCGTTTGCCTTCGCTCGCTTTGCGCAGGTCGATCCCGTCAAAATCAATTGTTCCGCCAGAGATGCGGCAGCCGTCGCGCGCGAAGCCCATCGCGGCGAGACCAATGGTCGATTTGCCCGCGCCGGATTCACCGATCAACCCCAGAACCTCACCCTTGTGTAGGGTCAGGTCGACACCTTTGACGATCTCCAGCCATTCCTCATCAGCACGGCCTTCGATGCGCAGATCACGGATTGTCAGAAGCACTTCTTTGTCAGACATGTCGGTTACTCCTTCAATCCGCTGGCGCGGTGCAGCTGCCAATCGACCACGAAGTTCACGCTGACTGTCAGCAGCGCAATCGCGGCGGCGGGCAGAAGTGGCGTGACGTTGCCGAACGTGATCATGGTCGCGGTGTCTTTCACCATGGCGCCCCAGTCTGCCGTCGGTGGCTGGATGCCGAGGCCCAGGAATGACAAGGCCGAGATTGTGAGGAACACGAAGCAGAACCGCAGACCGAACTCAGCCACAAGCGGGGCCATGGCGTTCGGCAGGATCTCCCGTGTGATCAGCCGCCACAGGCCTTCGCCACGCAGCTTCGCTGCTTCCACGTAATCCATCACCACGATGTTCATCGCGACCGCACGTGCCAGTCGGAAGACGCGGGTGCTGTCGATAAGGGCGATCACGATGATCATGTTGATGATCGACGTGCCCACGATGGTCAGCAATAGAAGCGCGAAGATTAGTGCGGGGATTGCCATAAGGACATCCACCGTCCGGCTCAGAAGCTGATCCAGCCAACCACCGACAACCGCCGCCAAAAGGCCAAGGACGGAGCCGATGATGAATGCAAGGGCGGTTGTAACGAACGCGATACCCACCGTATTCCGCGCCGCGTAGATCATGCGAGACAGCATATCGCGGCCCAGATTGTCGGTACCCAGAAGGAACTCGGGGTTGTCACCTGCGAACAGGAATTCCGGTCCCACGACCTCCGTTTCCGAGAACGGCGCGATGAGCGGCGCGAAGAAAGCCACGAAGATGTAGCACAGGATCATGAACATGCCGAAGCTGGCCGTCAGAGGAGCCGTTTTGAGCTCCTTTGAAATGCCACGCGGCGTGACTGCAACGGCGGCGGTGCGAAAGACCCAGCCTGAGGCCATGGCGGCAACGATGGCGACGGCGAGCCAGAGAAGTCCGGTTAGAAAACCCATATCCAGCCCTCCCTCAGCGACGGTGCACGAGGCGGGGGTTGGACAAGGTCGCCAACACATCCGCGGTGAGGTTTAGCAGCACGTAAGCCGCAGCGAAGATCAGGGCGACGCCTTGCACCACCGGCATGTCCCGCGCGGCCACGCTATCGACCATCAACTGGCCGAGACCGGGATAAACGAACACGACCTCGACCACGACCACACCGGTGATCAGGTAGGCGAGGTTCAGCGCGATCACGTTGATAATGGGCGCAAGCGCGTTGGGCAGGGCGTGCTTCACGATGATCCGCATCGGCTTCATGCCCTTCAGGCGCGCCATCTCGATATAGGGGCTCGCCAATAGGTTGATGATTGCCGCGCGGGTCATGCGCATCATGTGTGCGGTGACTACCAGCGTCAGCGTCAGAGCGGGTAGGAACGCGCGGTAGAGGAAATCTCCGAATTCGGGCGTACCCCGGAAATTCGCCATCGACGGAAAGGCGCCGCCTGCGCCAGCCAGAAGGAAAATTAGGATGTAAGCCACGAAGAATTCGGGGAAACTGATGGACGACAGGGCCGAGGCGTTCACGAACCGGTCGAAGAACGAATTGCGGAACAGAGCAGCTAGGATGCCGAGGATCAGGGACAGCGGCACAGCGATGGCAGCGGCATAGAGGGCCAGCCGAAGTGTGTTGCCAAGCCTGCGTCCAATCAGGTCGGCTACAGATTGGCCGTTTGCAAGGCTTTCGCCGAAATCGCCCCGCAGGATATCCGTCAGCCAGCCCATATAGCGAATGTGCATCGGGTCGTTCAGACCCAGTTGCTCGCGCAGGGCGGCGACGGTCTCCGGCGTGGCCGATTGGCCAAGGATCTCTTGCGCGAAATCGCCGGGCAAAAGTTCTGTGCCGAGAAAGATGATAAGTGACACGACGAACAGCGTCACAAGGCCAAGGGCCAGACGCTGTGCGATCATCGTCAGAATATGTGACATGGGGTCCCCTTTGGTGGCGCTGTCCCCCGCGCCCATCGGGTGAAGAAAACCCCGGGCCACATGTGCGGCCCGGGGTGTCGAAGCTCAGATCAGGAGGCAAACCACCAGCGTTCGCCGATCCGGTGTCCGTCATTGCGCCAGTTCGACGCGATCTGCTCGGGATGCGCCAGACGATCGCTGTAGGCGCCCACATAAGCCGCGAACATCGGGATGATGATCCCGCCTTCGTCGGAGACGATCTGCTGCATCTCGAAATACTGCTCGCGACGGATGTCTTCGTCGAGCTCCGCGCGCGCCGAGACCAGCAGTTCGTTAAAGCGCTCGTTCGACCAGTAGGTCTCGTTCCACGGCACGCCTTCCGCGTAGGCGGTGGCGAACATCCAGTCTTCGGTCGGACGACCACCCCAGTATGTGCCTGCAAAAGGCTTCTGCATCCAGACGTTGGACCAGTAGCCATCGTTAGGTTCGCGCACCACGTTGAGGTTGATGCCACCGGCAGAGGCGGACTCGGCGTAGAGAACGCCAGCGTCAAGAGCGCCGGCAAAGGCCGCATCAGCCAAGTGGATGTCCACATCGAGGCTTTCCATGCCCGCTTCACGCAGATGGAACTGCACACGGTCGGGATCATATTCACGCTGCTCAAGCTCGGTGTTGAAGAAGCGCTGGCCCGGGCCGATCGGGTGGTCGTTGCCGAGGGAGCCGTAGCCGTTGAGGATCGTGTCAACCAACTGCTGCCGGTTGATGCCGTACTTCAGTGCAAGGCGCACGTTCACGTCGTCAAAGGGTGCGGCGCGCGTGTCCATCGGCAGGCCGTAGTGCTGCGTGCCAGTAACGGACAGAACCTCGATCCCCGGCGCACGTTCCAGCAGGTGCACGGTGTTGAGATCAGCGGTGTCGATATAGTCGACCTCGCCCGAGATCAGGGCGTTCTGACGGGCCGCATCGTCGAAGATCACGATCTGCTCGATCGCGTCGAAATAGGGCAGGCCCTCTTTCCAATAGCCTTCGTGGCGGACGTACCGCGCGCCAACGCCAAACTCGATTTCCTCGATCGCGAAGGGGCCGCAGCCATCCTGCGTATTCGGGTCGATCGTGCCGTCAGCCTGCGCGGGCAGAATGGGCAGGTGATAGTCGGAGAGAACGAACGGGAAGTCCGCATTGCCGGCCGAAAGGGTCACGACCACGTTCATCCCATCAGCTGTCATGTCGACGATGTCTGCCACGATGGGCGCAGCGGCAGAGGTGCTGTCTTCGCCACGGTGGTGGTTGATCGATGCAATCACGTCTTCCGCGGTCAGGATATGACCCGAATGGAATTCAACGCCCGAGCGGATCGTGAAGGTCCAGGTTGCGGCATCTGCCGAGGCTTCCCAGCTTTCAGCCAGTTCAGGCACGAGGGAGCCGTCAGCGGCGATTTCGGTCAGGTAGTTGTTACGCGTATGCGCCTGGAAGATCATGAAGTCCGCTTCCCACGAACCGGGATCAAGCGCATCCGTCGTTGAGCCGTGGGCCATGCCCACGCGAAGTGTGCCGCCTTGGACGGGCTGTGCGCGCAACGGTGTGCCCCATGGTGTCACCAGTGCAGCAGCACCGATTGCCGTGGCCCCTTTCAGCACGCCACGGCGGCTGGGACTGGCAAAATCTGTCAGTTGAGTCATTGTCGTCTCCCTGTTTCATTTTTCAGGCGATCCGCCATGTGGGCGCTCGCGTTATGGTTTCATTCTGACTGCAAATATTATGTATTCAACCCGTTTATGGGGTTTTGGCCGCAACTTCGCGCCCGGTTGGACTCATGCAGGCGGACCATTTGGGCCGATCCGAACCCCTTTTCGAAGGTGTTTGTAAGGGACTTCTGTCAGGAGGCAGCCAAGTGCGCCGGGGCTGGCGACCGGGATGGTGGCCCGTGCAATCGGGTCAAAATCGGCGCGAAAGTGCACGGTGCTTTTAACCGCAATGATCCGCGCCTTTTCGGGGGTCAGGCCGATATGGCGAAAGTAAGCGAGGTCGAGGCATTGATTGCGCACCGAACTGACAACAACCTTCACGTCCGCGCCGCCTTCGGTCAGATGAAGTAAAGCCGTCGGCCCGATTTGGGCGGTGCCGCCGCCGTACATCGCGCCCTCGTAGACGACCTCGCCGTCACTCAGGGCCGCGACAGTGCATGTAGTCTCAAACGGTTCATCACCGAATTGCCCAGACTTTCCGCCTAGGCCGAGGGTTAGTTCTGCCCCTACACCTGCCTTATGCGCTATAGTTGCCGCTTGCGGGTCGTGCAGCACGCCGTGCATCGCGTTTTGGGCGCGCTCCGAGACAAGGGCGCGTAACAGACCGGTGGTATCGGATGAGCCGCCGCCGCCGGGATTGTCCTGCACATCCGCCAAAACCACAGGTTTTCCCGTCGGTAGCGACATCGCGCGTTGCACCGCTTCTGCGGGTGAAGGGAGGGGTTGGTTGAACTCAGTCTCCGCGGCAATGACCTGCGCGAAGAGATCGTCTGCGATCCGGTCGGCATCGGTCTGACTTGGCGCGTATGCGATGACGGACGCTCCGGTCGAGGGACAATCGCCTCCGCTGAACCCAGTTGCGAACTCGGCCCATTGTCCGGTGGCGTCGTATGCGGCGACGGCCGCATAGAGTGGCCCGGCCGGTGTCGCGCCAGTGAACTGGGCGTGCATGGGGATGATATAAGGTATTTGACGGAACGCCTTGGCAGGGCCATGCCCCTGCAAAATTTGGGTGAGCGCCCGGTAAGCTCGCGCGCCAGCGTCGGCCATGTCGAGATGCGGATAGGTCCGGTACATCGTGATGGCAGAGGCATGTTCGACCAGCTCGGGTGAGACATTGGCGTGCAGATCGAGGCTGATGACGATGGGCAGATTGGGGCCGACCTGCGTGCGAATGCGGCGCAGAAGCTCGTCTTCGCCGTCGGGTATGCCTTCGGCAATCATCGCGCCGTGCAGGTCGAGGTAGAGGGCGTCGATATCTGCGGGGATGCTATCGAGGATTTCGGCGCAGATGTTATCGAAGGCGCGGTCGGTCACAGGGCCGGAGGGTTCCGCCGCACACCACAGGATCGGATGCAGATTGGCCTCGGCGGCGGCGACAAACCCGGCGATGGGCAGGTTCATACCGTGGGTTTGAGTGATGACTTCCTCGCCGCGCAGGAAGGGTGGCCAGCTATCGGCCATTTCGAACTCGGGCAGGTCGGCTGAGAGGTGGCTGAAGCTGTTGGTTTCGTGCTGAAACCCGGCGATGGCGATGCGCGGCTTAGACATGATCCCTCGGGATATGTTCGGACCAATTGCGTTCAAAGATCAGCTTGTCGTTCTCTTTTGCGGCCAGCCGTGCCTCGACTATCCAATGGGTGGCGGTGGCGCGCAGGCGGCCCGTGGCGATGACTTCGGTTGCGATGCCGTCACGGATACGCAGGGCAGAGGTCTCCTCATGGGCTTCAAGGCTGAGCGGATCGCCGCGCGTGATCGACCAGCGTGCTTTGTGCGTGTCCTCAAACGTGAGGCCGTGTTCAGGATGGGAGCGCACGCCCGTTGTGGACGACTGCACGATAGTCGTTTGGCCGGTGGTGCGGTTGAACTGCGTGGTCCGACTGTCTTCTGCCGGAGTTTGGCGCGGATAGTCAGGCCGTGGGTCGCCAGCGGGCGGTTCGGCTACGTCGCAATCGCGGTAGGGCGCGCTTGGCAGATGCAGGGCAGCTTGGGCGAGATCGATTTGGGCCGTCACATCGGTGGGTGGCGGCAAGATCAGCGGGAAATAGGCCGTCGAGAGCGCGAGCCGCAATTTATGGCCGGGCAGGAGGCGGTAAGCAGTTGCGTCGAGCGTCAGGGTGATGTCTTCGGATTGGCCCGGCGTCATCGGCTGAGGGTCTGCGCTGCCGTGGCGGTGCGACAGGTTCAACACGCCCATGGTGATCCGGTGCGCGCAGCCGTCTGGGTGCACGTCCACCAGCCTGGCAATCAGGTTGCCCTGCGGGGCGTCAAAGGCGATAGGCAGGCGAAGAACGGGTGTTCCGATGATGTCGAGTGGGTCCGAGAGCGCCTCCGTCTCAAAGCAGAGGCTCCGCCCATCATCGGCGCGCTGATCGGCGGGCAGGTCCGTATCGCCGCCTTGGGTGAAGAACGCGCCGCCGTCGACGCCCGTATCGAGGGGTGAGCGTAGCGTTGCGGTTTCGGTGGTCGTCTCTGGCCCTAGCATGCCGGGAGAAAGGCGGAGAACAGTTGCGGTTTCTTGCGTCTGATCAATCTCAATCCAGCGTCCGGGTTCTGCATCGCGGGGCGCATCGGGGCGCACACCCTCGGACAAGAACATGCGGTGCGCGGGCAAATCCGGCGCTTCATCGCCGCGCAGGTGTTGCCCGAACCAAGATGCGGCCTCAGCCACAAAGTCCATGCGAGGGCCGGGCACCGCGAAATGGGGATAGAGGTGCACCCAAGGGCCGGTCACGCTACGTGCCTTGTCGCCAAGCCCTTCGCGCGCTTTCCAAGGCGTGTTGCGGTAACCATCGGCCCAACCCGCGATCATCAGGGCAGGCACCTCGATGGCGCTGAAATCCTCACAGATTGAGCCGTGCTGCCAGTAGTCATCGCGGCGTTGATGAGCGATCCACTTGAACGCGAGCGAAGGCATGTTTTCTAGACGGTCCAGCCATTGCGCGCGCCAACCTGACCCAACCACAGCGGCATCCGGCGGCACTGCGGCACGCCCCAGCATTTGCGTGGCCCAGTAGAGATTGGTCCCCATCTGCGCGCCGCCCTTGGTGTGGATGTCGTCGGCGAAGCGATCCACGGTGGAGGCGATGGAGATCACGGCCTTCAGGGCAGGCGGCTGGCGCGCGGCGACTTGCAGGGCGTTGAACCCGCCCCAGCTGATCCCCATCATGCCGACATGGCCGTTGCACCATGGCTGCTGCGCGATCCAGGCGATCGTGGCCTCTGCATCGGAGAGTTCGGTTTCGGAGTATTCGTCGTCGAAATGCCCGTCGCTGTCGCCGGTGCCGCGCAGGTCGACGCGGACGCCCGCAAAGCCCTGCGCGGCGAGGGCAGGGTAGGTGGCCTCGTCCCGCGGCGCCGTCACATCGCGGCGACGGTAGGGGAGGAATTCGAGGATCGCGGGGACGGGTGTGTTTGTCTCAGGCCGCCAAATGCGGGCGGCGAGGCGGGTGCCGTCGGACAGGGGGATCCAGACAGTGGGGTGGTCTTGGTGGGTCATGGGGGGACGGTGGCAAGATCGTACGGTGACGTCCAATACAATCGGATGCGATGGCCAAGAAGAGATGCGGATGCTACGAGCGCGGAATGGACGCCCAACTCGCCAAGATCAGCAAATTCCTCAGCTTTGTGCTGCGGCACAAACCCGATGCGATTGGCCTGTCGCTGGATCCCGAAGGTTGGGCGGATATCGATGAGCTTTTGCAGAAGGCAGATATCGAGATCACGCGTGCGCAGCTTGAGTCTGTGGTGAAGACCAATGACAAGAAGCGTTTTGCAGTGTCCGACGATGGCCTGTCCATCCGGGCCAATCAGGGGCATTCGATTGAAGTCAATCTAGGGCTAGAGCCCGTCGAGCCGCCGGACGTGTTGTACCATGGGACAGCCACACGGTTTCTGGAGCAGATCAAGGCCGAGGGCCTTTTGCCGCGAAGCCGGCAGTTTGTTCATCTGTCACCCGATGTTGCGACGGCAACAAGCGTGGGAAAGCGTCACGGAAAGGTGGTCGTCCTGACGGTTCAGGCGCGCGCGCTGCATGATCAGGGGCACGCCTTCTATCGCGCGGAGAACGGGGTTTGGTTGACGAAATTCGTGCCGCCGGAGAGCATTCAGGAAAGCTGAACCGACGCCGCCACGATGTGCACGACTTTGTTCTCCGACGTCCAGAACATCACGTAGTGGTTGCAGTCTCGGGTAAGGCCGCTTTTGGCCCAATGGGCGACCCAACTGGCAGAAAGATCAGAGTTTTCCGCCTTAATCACAGCCCCACTTACAAAATCCGCCTCGTAAGTGCCTGGCGCAATTGAAGCTGGGCCCGGGAAAGAAGAGGTCGAAACGAAGCAAACCCGATCAAAGGTGAGTGTTGCGGTGCGTTGGCCGCCGCCCTCCGCATCGAAGGAAACCACGACCGTGGCTTTCCGACCATCCGAGGCAACAGATACCTTGTTTTCCCCATGCCCGGGCATGAGTGGCTTGAGGTCATGGATGATTTCACTGGGCAACTTCATTCCCCTGTTGGAAGAGTTGGAGAGCCAGTGTCAGGAAGGTCGTTGTTGTTGAGTTGATTCGTCGCCAATTCATCGAAAGTGACGTCCACGCCGTTATCGTTGGTATAAGCGACCTCACCGGTCCTTTGGGTGCCGTACCATTCACTTCGCGGGACCCCGGCGTTTTGAAGAGCCGTCGACGTTCTCGTGTTGAGTATGAGACGCACGCCGTTCAAATCCACGTAGTCGACTGGGATATCGGACGGGCTGACGTCTCCGTTTAGAATTGCTGTTGCCAAATCATCAACTGTAACAATTTCATATCCGGCCAAGTCCGAATAGATCTGCTGGCCGTCCGGGCTAAACTCGCGGTCAGAGCGAATGCTGGTTTGGGCAAAGTTTGCGTCGTCAACGCTGCCGATTGTACTTCCGTTTCGGCCAACCGATGGAACCCCCCCCAGATCGCCAAGGCGACGCAGAAGGTTTGCCGAGCCAGCGGTCAAGCCGACCGTTCCAGTCGCGGCACTCGCGGCGTAGACGTTGAATTCGCCCAGGATTTCTCCGGCATCTTCAAAACGGCCCTCCGCCATGGCGGTTTCCATGGCTTCCGCGCGGGAGGCGAGGCCAGCCTGTACATTTGCGGGCAGCTCATCGAAATTCTCGATGAGTTGAACAAACGCCTCCATGCGTGCCGAATTGCGGTCTGCAGCACCGGTAAGCTCACCTGCGCCGACAAGCATCGAAGCTTGGTCCGCGCCGAACAGAAGCATGGCTGAGAACCCGCCAACGACTTCGCCAGCGGCACCCCGGATCATACCGGTGCGCAGTTGTTGGGTTACGAGGTAGGCACCCTCTAGGATGTCCCGCTCAAGTTCATTTTGGGCTGTGAGAAACGCATCAATGGCTTGATCGTTTCCTGACGCAAACACCTCATCCTGAGCTGCAATGAGGCGAGCGTGGACATCCGTTAGTTCCTGCAGAAGGCCCATGACTTGCAATGTACCAGCCGCGCGCCGGACTTCTGCCGGTAGGTCTGACAACTCCTCCGGAACCAAACGATCTACAGTTTCGTAGGGTGCAAACCGCACTGAATCTAAAAGGATGATGTCGGTCGCAGAGAGGATACCCTGCAATCCGTCGAATTGCCGTGGCGCCCAATCGCTGAGCGCGGCATCGTAGAACTCGCGGTTGGCAACAACGTGATCGAGGTTTGCCAGAGTATTGCGGCGCAGCTCGGGGTTGGTTTCGTTCAGGAAACCCATCAGGCCGCCAAGACCGTTTGTGAAGGTTTCGCCATTTTGCGCGATCAGGATATCGATATGAACCTGAGCGTCCGGGTTATCTGCGATCTGGTTTGCCGCGCGGTTATCCACGTTGCGCATGGCCTGCAGTGTCAGTTCCTGCAACCATTCTTCTGCGGTTTTTCCGTCTACGCCGTCGAGCGATTGTGCATAAGCTTCAAGCGCCTGAATTTCGCGCGTGTGGAGCTGGCGGTTGTTCTCGTCCAGCGATGTCGCGATGGCGCCCGCAAGGCTTGCACCGCCGGCGTTGCCGTCATTGGCGATCAGCACAGCGGCCGTTGCGATAAGGCCTGTCAGTTCGGCCTGGCGTTCTGCCGAAAGATTGGTGTTTCCGATAAGCTCGCCTGACAATGCCGCAACCGCTGCACCCAGGGCACCGTCGGCGAAATCCTCACCCAAGAGTTCGGCTGCTAGACCGCCGGCCACGGCGTGCGCGATAACGTGGGGGAAGGAGCCTTCTTCAAGGCCCGCCTCGCTGACGATATCCCCGATTTCGTTTTGAACGATCGAAAGACCGCTCATCACCATCGCATTGGTCCAGCTGTCGAACAGCGCCTCGCCGAAGTCACCGCCATTGATGGCCGTGCTGACGCCAGCATTGACGGTCGCACGGATCAAATCCGCCTGCAGATCGCGGATCGCGACTTCGGTGAACGTTGCACCCTCTCCGAGCGGTCCAGAAAGCGCGGCCGCGTCCACTAGATGGGAACCCAGACCCGCTGAGACCATGGCCGTGATCAGGCCACGGAAGCTGTCACCGGAGGCTAGTTCTTCCAGCACTGCGCCGATATCGCCGCCGTTGTTCACCAGAGAGACGGAAGCGGTGCTGACGAGGTTCCTAAGACCGGCCTGGATGGCCGCTTCGGCAGCCCCTCCCGTTGCAAAACCCAAGCCTTGTGTGATGGACTCAGCCCAACCGGCAGTGAGGCCAGACGTGGCGAACGACACGATTGTCGTCACCAGCAGTGCGCCGGCCTCCGTCAGGCCTTGGCTCTCATAATCCCATTCCTCGAACGCCGTCTCGGCGGCTTGCCAGTAGACGCCGTCTTCTAGCTCGGCGAGGTCGGCCATCCACTCAAGCCCAGGGGCCGCGGCCAATTGGGCGATGCCTTCGTTGAAATCACCCGTAGCCACGTAGTCGACAACGATGTCGCCGCCTGAGATGATCTGCAGGCCACCGCCCGCTTCGATAGTGGTGAAGGTGCGCGAGATTTCCGAGCTGCCTTCATCTTCTTCGTTCCACCACAGCAGGTCTTCTTCGCGGAATTCGTCGCGGGTGAAGGCGCTGTCCTCGGTCGTCAGGATTGAAACGGTGCCTTCCTCTGCGGCGATCACCGTTTCTCCACCACTTTCGAGTGCGGGAGCTTCCAGCGTTACGTCGCCTTCGCCGGATGCAATCGTCAGGTTGCCGCCTGCGCTTATCGTGGTTTGTTCGGTCGTGACCTCTTGATCCTGTTCGCGGATGTCGGTGTCGACGCCGAAGAGGCCGCCACCATTGATATCCCAGACGACGTCTTCCTGTTCGACCTCCTGGACGGAGGAGATGGTCACATCGCCTTCGGCCGTCAGCGCGGCGTCACCGCCTGCCTCAATATCGGCCCCGGCGATGGTCAGGTCTTCACCGGCATTGATCTCCAGATCGCCGCCAGCAGTGACGCCGGCCAATTCCGCATCGCGCGTGAAGCCGCTATCGGAGCCATTGCCGAATTCGTCTTCGCGGCTGGTTTCAACCATAAGCGCGCCGATGGCCACGTCGCCGCCTGCGTCGAGGGTTGCATCGCCACCGGCAGTGAATTGGCCGCCTTCCGACGACAGATCGCCTTCGACGTCGATGTCGAGATCGCTGCCCGCGGCGATTTCACCGATCTGCTGGACGCGGTCGGCGAAGCCATTGCCGGACTCGTCGCGGATCAGGGCGGTGGAGTTTTCCAACTCGCCCGCATCGACGTCGATGTCGCCACCAGCGTTGATCTGGCCGGAGACGTTTGCGAGGCGACCTTCCACGTCCAATGCGGCGTCGCCGCCCGCTTCGATCTGGCCACCGATATTGATCAGGTCAGTATCCGTTGCGATCTCAAGATCCTGTTCGGCGGTGATGGCACCTGTGTTGGCCACAGTGCCTGAGTCGATGTCGACATCGGCTGCTGCGATCTGTGCGCCGGCGAGCGAAATCCCTTCGGCCCCATTTGCGCCGAGGTAGACGACGGGGACCAAAACGGCCTGACCATCGATGATCTGCTCTTCCAGCCAGATGATGTTCTCGGTCAGGGCGGCGACTTGTTCAGGGCTGAGCGCGACGCCGGGGGTGAGTTGCAGGCCTTCAGCGGCGTCGACGGCGTTGTCGTACATGCGCGCCATCAGATCGCGCAATTCATCGGGATCGTCTGCGGCGCGTCGGCCTGTAAGGGCGAAAAGCTGTTCCTGGATCAGGCGCGCTTCGACATAGGCATCGCCAAAGCGACGCTGCGTGATGTTGGCGTCATAGCCACCGATCTGTTGCAGGAAGTAGTCCGACGACAGGAAGCGGCTGACGTCGATGAATTCATCGCGCGTCTCAATGAGGAACGGCGCGTTGGGGTTTTGCGTGGGCGTGAACAAGGCCGAGCGGTTGAGGATCGCGTTGGGGTTCACGGAGCCGATCAGCGGCGGGGCCGACAGGGCGCGGCCTCCTGAGCTGAGGCCGACCTGAGCCACGCCATCGCGGACAGCATTGTTGCCGAGATAGCCGGTGACGGTGGCGGTCAGAGTGCCACCTGCCTGAATTGTCGAGAACACCGCGCCTGTGGTTGCGGTTGTTGTGATTGGAACGCCCGTGGCCGAGCGGTCGCGCCAGGAGCGATTAAGGCAGAAGCCCAGAATGCGAAGCGTGCAAACACGGACCCGATAGTGCGTGACGGTCGTGCTGATGTTCGTTTCGATGAGGTCCAGACCGGTGTTCGTGACCGTTCCAGCGTTTAGCGTCATGTCGCCGCCTGCTGCAATCTGGCTGTAGTTGTTCAGGATCGTGTTTGCATTGATGGTCAGATCGCCGCCTGCGAGAATTGCGGCAGGCGCGTCTGTTCCTGGCTGGACCACCATGCGGGTTGTTTCGGTCGTTTCGACAAACCGCGTGGTGTTTGAACGGTTCAGGCCGCCCGGGAAATCCGCAAGGTTGGTGCCTTCGCGCACCGTGGTTTCGGTTTCGGTGATGACGGTCGGCGCTGTTTGACTGTTCTCTACGCTTGTGGCCGCGATCAGGATCGCGCCGGTGATCGCCTCGATCTGGGCAGAGCGGTTCAGGACAGAGGCCGCCCGCGCGCCGCTTTCGCCGCGAATGGTGATGCCACCTTCGGCGATGATATCCGCCATAAGGTTCTCAAACGCGCCATCCAGGCGCATCGTGAGGTTCTGACCAGCGTAGATCAGCCCACTATTGGTGATGTCGCCAATGGTGGTGAGGTTCACATCGCCATCGGACGAGCCCAACGCATCGGAATTGGTGATGTTCGCGCCCTCAACGCTAAGCGCGCCTGCCATGACGATGGAGCCGGTGTTGTTGAAATTGCCACCCGCGGACAGATCGCCGGTGGCGCCGCCGCGAATATCGCCGGAATTGGTCATGGCGCCGCTGGCGGTCAGGGCAAGTGCGCCGCCTGTATCCAGGTCGCCGGAATTGGTCAGCGCGCCGGATGTTGCTTCAAGCGTCGCGGCGCCTGCTACGTCAAAGTCCGCCGATGTGTTCAGCGTTGTGCCGGTGGCCATTAGATCGCCGCCGATGGCGTAATCGCCACCTGTGATCGCAAGGGCGCCGGGGCTGGTAAGGTCAAAATCGCCGCCGATCATGGCGCTCGCGCCGTTGGCTGTGAGCGCCGCGGTGTCGAGCGCCAGATCACCCATAATGGTAAGGGCTTCTGCGCCGCCGGATTGGTTCAGCGTCATCGTGCTGAAGCTGAGATCGGCGTCACCCGCAGCGGCGATACGCGCGCCCGTTGCGTTCAACGCGCCACTGCCGCTGAAAGTGAGGTCGCCGGAGGTGCCAAGCGTGCCGGCACTGTCCATGCCCGCAGCCGCCAAAGCGCCACTGCCTAGCGTCAGACCGCCACTGGTCGTGACAGTCAGATCGCCTTCCGCCGCTACGGTCGCGTTGTTCGCCAGTTCGGCCGATACCCCTTCGAGGGTGATCGCGTCGCCCGAAAACAGGGAGGTTTGCACCACCACAGGTGCCGCAGAGCGCACAGTGACAGGCCCGGTGGCCTGCGCGCGGCCAATGACCAAACGGCCATCTGCGGTCAGCGTCATGCCGCCTGCGCTTGCCGCCATTTCGCGCGGCGCGCGCACGGCGACGCCAGCTTCGGTCGACAAGAGCGTAATGCGACCCGCGTAGAGGCCACCGACGGCTGTGCTGTCGATGCCGAAGGCAGGCCCGGTGCTGCCATCATCGGCCAAAGCTGTCACTGCGCCGCTGTCATAGGCAAAGGCGTTCCGGCCTGCTGCAACGCGGACCTCATCGCCGCCTGCAACCGCGCCCTCGAACGTCACCTGACGCGAGATAATGTCGAACAGCCTGACATCGCTCAGATCTGCGCCGTTTGCGCCGATTAGGATGTCGCCGCCGTTGACCGTGAAGCCTTGCAGCGTGCCGCCGTTGACATCGGGTGTGCCCGTGGTGAGCACGGCACGGGGCGTGCGAATGAACCCACAGCCATTGCAGGTGATGCCATTGGGGTTGGCCACGATCACATCTGCCGACTGACCGGCCACTTCGATCACGCCGCCAAGCTCGGACCTATTGGTGCCGGCCACTTCGTTCAGGATCACACGCGCCGGTGCCACACCGGTCAGGTTCGGGTTGCCGGGGACCACGCCGCCCAATTGGCTGTTGCCGAAAGTGCCGTTCTGGTTGTTCAGGATCAGGCCCTCGGACCCGACGTTAAATTCCCCATAGAGGTTGTGGGACAGCCCGCCCGCGTTTGGCGTCGCAATGTCGATGAGCGGCACCCCGTTCGGCGCCGTGTTCACGTTCAGACCGCCGGTTGCGGCGGGGTCCACCGTGACCTGTGCCAGACCGGCCTGCGCCCCGAAGCTGAGGGTCGCGCCAAGGATAAGGCGGGAGAGAAGCGAACGTGTCGAAATCAAAGCCATGGGTCAGCTCTTTCCATTCTAGAAAGTCAATCGGGCCTGAAGCGTAAACAGGCCGTCATCGGGGGCTTGGGCGAAGTCTGGGGCAGACAGGATATCACTGTAAACAGCGTCGAGGGTCACAGTGCCGAAATTGATTGTTGCGCCAACGGAATAAGAGGTGAGCGAGCCGCCCTCGATGCCAAATTCCGATTGGCCGAAGACACGGCCTGCGTCGAGACCCGCGTAGGGGGTAACGGTCACGCCATCACCAAGATCCAAAACGCCAGGCGCGCTGAGCGTGTTGGTCCAGGACGCGCCGCTATTGCCGAACAGAAGGCTGGTGCGTGTGCCGCGCACGCTAGAAAAACCGCCGATCGAGAATTGCTCAGACCCGAAAAGGTTCTGTCTGGCATACTGCCCGGACAAGCGTGAATTCAGCAAAATGATTTGTTCGCCGACTTCCCAGGGCCGAACCCATGTCGCATCAACCAAAACCGCTGAATACTGCGCGACGGGCGAGCCTGCGGGGGCTGTGTCATCATCAAAAGCGCCGAACCAATCCACACCGTGGCGCAGCGTTGTGGTCAGGTCGAGCTGGCCACCCCATAGGGGATTTGACGCCCTGAGATAGGCTTCAATCCGGGTCAGGCTGCGCGAAGATGTGTCGATCCGCGCGCCGAGGATTTGGTTTTCGTTGTCGGCCCACTGCAAGGCAACGCCTGCATCAAGTCGCCCGCTCTCAGAAAGCGACAGAAGCCGTTCTGCGGAGATGCGCACTGTGCGCGACTGCCCGGAGCTTTCGATTGGGCCCGTCACACCGGGAATGTCGATTAGGTAATCCGACCCGCTGAGCGAAAGGGAATACGTCCAGAACCCGAAGGGCATCGTTCCCGAAAGGCTGTAAGAGTTGCCGACCGGCACATTGGGCCCAAAGGAAAGGGCGCCTGGCTCCATGCTGCGCGAATAGGTCAGCGTCCAGCTATCGTTCAGGCCAAGCAGGTTGTCGTATGCGAATGTGGTTCCGAAATTGTAGACACCCGTCGAAGGCGTGCCACGGTCATCGACGGAAATATTGCCTGAAAAACGAGGGCCTTGCGCGATCTGAACCGCAACAACCGAGTCGCCGGGCTCGGCCCCGGGCAGAAGCTCACTCGTGGCATCGCTTGAGGGGAGGCGATTGATCTGTGCAATGCCCTGCTCAAGCCGTCGCAATTCCAAGGGGCGGCCTTCCATCTGCGGGAATGCCGTGACCGCCCTGCGCGGGGCGGGTGTGCCGTTTTCGGCAACAACAATCTCAGACACGCGGCCTTCAACGACAGAGATTTCCAATTCACCGTCTGAGAGGTCCTGTTCCGGCAGATACGCGCGCGCTGCGATGTAGCCCGCATCGACATAAGCCAGCGTGACCGTCTCAAGCATCGCGTTAAGCGCCTCAAGACCGACACATCCCAAGAAGGGCGCGAACTCCGCCTGCAACGGTGCCTCTGGCAGCAAGGTCACACCGGTCAGCGTGACCTGATCCACATCGATGCAGGTCTGTGCCAACGCGCCAGACGGCCCCATCGCAAGAACGATGGCGGTGGCGGCAATTCGTTTATTCAAAGTCTTGTCTCGCGTCTTCAAAGGCCGCCATCGCGGCCGTAAATCCCCTGAGGGAGAAACTGATGCGCACCGTCTCGCCTTCCACAAGGCTCAGCGCGGCTTCGGCGGTGATGCCGCGGCGGAAGCTGCTCAAAACGCCACTGTCGCCCCGCATCAGGACCCAGCATCCGGTTTCGTTGCAGTTGCGATAGCGGACGCGGCGTTCACCCGTGCCATCGACGCGCAGGCCGAAATCAGCGGGCAGGTAAACGTCGAGCGGAACCTGAAACAGAACCACCAGGCCACCATCGGCTGGGGCCACGGACACCGCCATAACGTCTTGCAGATCGTCGCCATAAGGCACTTGCACGCGCTGCCAGACGCGGCAACTGTCCGCTGTTTCGCCGGGGCAGGATACGCGCCAATCCTCATGCGCTTCCACAGCGAGCGCGGCTTCGTCTTGGGCGCTAGCAGGCGCGGCAAACGTGGAAAGGCAGGCTGCACCAACCAACGCTAGCGCAAAGGCGACCTCGCAACGCACGTTGCGCCGAAAATGGGAAAAGCAGCTGTTCATAGACCCGCGTCAACTTCCGGTTAACGCTCTTTGAAAGCGGGCATCCTCACGCGAAGTCAACGCGCCCATTGCCAAATCGGCGGCAATACGCCGTGGTGCCTAAAGGTGCTGCGAAGAGGCAACACCGAAGGTCAGGTTTTGTTGATCCGTCGCGAAACGTGTACGCATGATCGCGCTACCTATCGGCTTTGATTGGGTTTCCTATCGAATCGGCCCTTGCCTGCCTCGGGCTGGCAAAAGGGATTAGAAACAGCTGCTTAGAGAGCGCTGGACCGAACTCATGCCTACCGGATGAAGCCGCTCAACGATCGCAGATAATGAGCGCAGACTATATCACGGCTTCAAACAATCCGCGCAGGTTGGTCGCGGTCAATTCCACCGGATTTCCGCCGCAAGACGGGTCGCGCAACGCGCCTGCGACCAGGTCATCCATCCTGTCAGACGTGACGCCCATGTCCGAGAGACGGCGGGGAATGCCGAGGCTGTCGTTGAAGCCCTGCACAAAGGCGCAGAAGCCATCGAAACCGCCATCAACGCCGAGGTAGCTGGCCGCCTTGTCAAACCGGTCGCGGATCATCGGCGCGTTCAGGTTGAGGACGGCGGGCATACACACGGCGTTGGTGGTGCCGTGGTGCGTGCCGAAGATTGCACCAACCGGATGGCTGAGGGCGTGAATGGCCCCCAGGCCCTTTTGAAATGCCGTGGCGCCCATTGCCGCGGCACTCATCATCTGGGCGCGGGCCTCGATGTCTGTGCCATCGGCATAGGCGCGGGGAAGATTTTCGACCACCAGACGCATTCCTTCCAGCGCGATACCTTGGCTCATCGGGTGGTAATGCGGGCTCGAAAACGCTTCGACACAATGGGCGAAGGCATCTAGTCCGGTACCTGCGGTGATCGCAGGGGGCATACCGACAGTCAATTCCGGGTCGCAGATCACGATTGTGGGCAGAACCTTGGGGTGGAAGATGATCTTCTTTTCATGGGTCACGCTGTCGGTCAGCACAGAGGCGCGCCCAACCTCGGAGCCTGTCCCGGCGGTTGTTGGCACGGCCACGATGGGGGCGATGGCATCGGCATCTGCCCGGGTCCACCAATCGCCGATATCCTCAAAATCCCACACGGGACGCGTCTGGCCGGCCATGAAGGCAACCATCTTTCCGAGGTCGAGGCCGGAGCCGCCGCCGAACGCGATCACGCCATCATGGCCACCGCCGCGGTAGACCTCCAACCCCGCGGCGAGGTTCAATTCGTTTGGGTTGGGGTCAACCTCAGCAAACAGCGCCCGTCCAAGGCCTGCGCCGTCCAGCACGTCCAATGCTTGCACCGTGATGGGCAGATCCGCCAGGCCAGTGTCGGTTACGAGCAAGGGGCGCGTGATGCCGGCTTGCGTACAGGCGTCTGCCAACTCCTCGATGCGCCCGGCCCCGAAACGGATGGCGGTGGGGTAGGACCAGTTTCCAGTCAGGCTCATCTCAGGTGACCTTCTTCAGGTGATAGGATTTGGGGCGCGTCAGGTTGTGGTAGCCGATCACAGACAAACCACCGCCGCGCCCGGTATTCTTGCAACCGGTCCAGCACAGGCCGGGGTCGAGGTAATCGGCACGGTTCATGAAGACGGTGCCCGTCTCAATCCGGTCGCCGACGTGCGCGGCGCGGTCGACGTCCGAGGTCCACAGGCTGGCGGTCAGGCCGAATTGGCTGTCGTTCATCAGGGCGATGGCCTCGTCATCATCTTTGACCGGCATGATGCCAACGACCGGCCCAAAGCTCTCATCCCGCATGACGCGCATTTTGTGGGTCACGTTCGTGAGGATCTGCGGGGTCAGGTAGGCGCCGCCATCGTCTGCTTGGAAGGTTTCGACATGGGCCGTTGCGCCATCCGCAACCGCCTCGGCGATCTGTGCACGGACTTCATCGGCGAAGCGGGCGTTGGCCATCGGACCGAGCGTTGTCGCCTCGTCCAGCGGATTGCCGAGGGTGTAGTCGTTCACGATGGCCACGGCCTTATCGACGAACGCGTCGAACAAGCTTTCGTGGACGTAGATCCGCTCAATCCCGCAGCAGCATTGGCCGGAGTTGAACATTGCCCCGTCGATCAGTGTGTCGACGGCAGCATCCAGATCGGCGTCGTCCATGACGTAGCCGGGATCTTTGCCGCCGAGCTCGGTCCCCACACCGGTGAACGTGCCCGCCGCCGCTTTCTCCATCGCAGCGCCGCCGCCGACGGAGCCGGTGAAGTTGATGAAATCGAAGGCATTGCCCGCGATCAGGTCAGACGTTGTTTCGTGGTCGAGGAAGATGTTGGCGAAGACGTCTTCGGGCACGCCTGCGCTATGGAAGGCCTGCGCCATGCGTTCGCCCACCAGAAGTGTTTGGGTGGCGTGTTTCAGGGCCACGCTATTGCCCGCGATCAGGGCCGGTGCGACCGTGTTGATGGCGGTCATGTAGGGATAGTTCCAGGGCGCCACGACAAAGACGACGCCATGGGGGATGCGCTTGATGTAGCGGCGGAAGGTCTCATCCTCTCCCACTTCGATATCAGCCAGCGCGCCTTCGGCGATTTCAGCCATGTGGCTGGCCCGTTCGTTGAACCCCCCAAATTCGCCACCGTATCGCACCGGGCGGCCCATCATCTGCGCCAGTTCAGGAACGATGTCATCGTTCATCGCGCCGATTGCGGCGACGCCAGCCATGACGAGGTCGATCCGCTCCTGCAAGGGCCGTGCCGCCCAGGCGGTCTGTTCCTGCCGCAGGTCCGCGATTTTCACCTTGGCCGCGTCGATAGAAAGCGTCTCACGCTCCGCAAAGACTGTGCCGTCAATAGGTGAGATACAGCGCAACACGCTCATGATGCTTCGTCCATTGCAATCGGCTGACCCGCGATGAACAGGAAAGGTCCATGGATCAGGTGGAATTCGCGTTGCCCGTTGGCGCGCGGCTCAGGTGCGTCACGGTGGGAAGTGGGCAATTGCTCAATGGCCTGCTTACGTTCGGCCCATAGGGCGTCCACGTCATCGCAATCCATGTAGATCACCAATTGTCGGGCAGGATCATCCATATCCGCATCAGGCGGTGCGTTGATGAAATGAACACCTGCATCGCCAAGTTCGCAATAGGCATGACCGTCTCGCCTGACGATCGTCTCAAATCCGAGGCAGTCTTTGACAAAGGCGCAAGCCGCATCGATATCAGCGACCGGCAGGACAGCATTGGCCGTTCTGATCATGCCTTCTCGAACCCCCGTTTGATCTCGTAATCGGTGACGGCGCGGTCGAATTCCTCGATCTCCCATTCGGCGGCGCGGGCATAATGGTCGATCACCTCATCGCCCATCGCGGCACGCAGCATGGCTGAGCCTGTCAGCGCCGCGCGCGCGTCGCGCAGGGTTGTGGGGATGTGGGTCGTGTTCGCGGTCTCATAGGCGTCGCCGCTGAACGGTTCTTCCAGCGACAACCCTTCTTCGATCCCGGCAAGGCCGCAGGCCAGCATCGCGGCCAGCCCCAGATAAGGGTTCATGTCGGCGCCGGGGATGCGGCATTCGACGCGGACGCCTTTCGTGCCGTCGCCCACCAGCCGGAAGGCGGCGGTGCGATTGTCCACGGACCAGACAATGCGCGTGGGCGCAAATGTGCCCTTGGAGAAGCGCTTGTAGCTGTTGATGTAGGGGGCAAGGAAACAGGTCACTTCGGGGGCGTATTTGAGGAGGCCTGCCATGTAGCTGTCCATCAACGCGGACTTCGCCAAGGGCCTGTCCGCATCGTGGAAGGCGTTCGTGCCGTCCTTGAACAGCGATTGATGGATGTGCGCAGCAGAGCCAACGCTATCGGCGCTGAGTTTCGGCAGGAAGGTCGCCGCAAAGCCGTGTTCATGGGCGATTTCCTTGACGGCGTGCTTGGCCAGCGTGTGATGATCGGCACAGCCAAGCGCGTCGGCATATTTGATATTCAGCTCTTCCTGACCGGCTTCGGCCTCTCCCTTCGTGCCTTCGACCGGCACGCCCATGGCGCGCAGGTGGTTGCGGATCGGGCGCATCACCGGCTCTTCCTTGGTGGTCTGGAAGATGTGGTAATCCTCATTGTAGTGGCTGATCGGTTGCAGATTCTGGAACCCGCCATCGGCAATCTCGTCATGGGTGCCGCGGAACAAGAAGAATTCCAGCTCTGTTGCCATGATTGGCGACAGGCCCATCGCTTCGGCGCGCGCGATCTGTCGCTTCAGCACTTCGCGCGGGGCGTGGGGGACGGGGGCGTGCGTGTGGTGATCCAGTACATCGCACAAAACCATCGCGGTGCCTTCGAGCCACGGAACAGGGCGCAAAGTCGAAAGGTCGGGTCGCATCACATAGTCGCCGTACCCCCTTTCCCACGACGAAGATGCGTAGCCGTCTGGCGTCGCCATGGCGAGGTCGGTGGCCAGAAGGTAGTTGCAGCAATGGGTTTCATCCTCGGCGATGTCGAGGAACGCCTCGGCATGGAACCGTTTGCCCATCAACCGGCCCTGCATGTCGACCATGCAGACCAGAACGGTGTCCACCGCGCCCGAGGATATTTGCGCCTTCAGCGCCTCGAAGGACAATACTTCAGCCATGTCTCAACCTTCTGATGGGGCATTGGGGCCCGACCTGTGCCGGGCCCCGCATGTCGCCTTAGCTGTACCGATACGGGCGGCCAGCGGCCTCCATATCTGCGTTGTACTGGCGCAGGATTTCAACCACCCGCGCTTTTGTCGGGCTTTCTGCGGCGATTTCATCCCAGAAGGCGACGGCGGCCTGTTCGACCTGTGCCCATTCCTCATCGGGGATGGTCGTCAGCTCCATCTTGTCGCCGTTCACGCGCAGGCTGGCCTCGCCGCCCCAGTACCACCACTGACGGTAATAGTGTGACTGGTCACAGCAGACCCGGAAGAGCGTTTGCAGATCTTCGGGCAGTTCGTTCCAGCGGTCCATGTTGGCAAAGAACGACCCGGCCCATGCGCCTGAGATGTTGTTGGTAAGGAAGTAGTTGGTCACGTCTGCCCAACCAACGGTGTAATCCTCGGTGATGCCGGACCAGGCGATGCCATCAAGTTCGCCCGTCTGCACGGCGACTTCGATGTCTTCCCAAGGCAATGTAACCGGCACAACGCCGAATTGCTCCAGGAACCGGCCAGCGGTCGGGAACGTGAAGACGCGCTTGCCTTGCAGGTCCGCCAGCGACCGGATCGGGTCGACGGTGGCGAAATGGCAGGGGTCCCACGACCCGGCGGAGATGTGCTTCACGCCGACGGCTGAGTATTCCTCATCCCAGATCTCATTTAGGCCGTACTGGTTGAACAGCACCGGCACGTCGAGCGAGTAGCGCGAAGCGAAGGGGAAGTAGCCGCCGAACACGGTCACGTCGGTGGGTGAGGCCATCGAGTCATCGTCTGACTGGACCGCATCAATCGTGCCGCGCTGCATGGCGCGGAATAGCTCGGACGTAGGCACAAGCTGATCAGCGTAGAACAGCTCGATCTGCATCCGGTCGCCCGCAATCGTGTTGAACATCCGAATAGCCGGGTCGATCACATGCTCGGCCAGTGCAGGGCCAGCATAGGTCTGCATCCGCCATGTGATCGTGCTTTGCGCAATCGCGGGCGTCGCCAGCGGGGCGGCTGCCGCGCCTACGGCCGCGGTTTGTAAAAACTTACGTCTGGTGGTCATTTGATAGTCCTCCGTTGGGTTCAAGCAAATGCCCGCTCACCGGGTCTTATTCGTTAATTTCCATAGACATAGCCCGGTAACCACAGGGCGATTTCGGGGAAGGTCATAATCAGGGTAAGGGCCACGATCATCACGCCGACAAAGGGAAGGATCGAAACATAGATGTCGCGCAGCGTAATTTCGGGCGGGGCCATGGCGCGCATCAGGAACAGGTTATAGCCGAAGGGCGGCGTCATATACGCGATCTGCGTGGTGATGGTGTAAAGGACGCCGTACCAGATCAGGTCAAAGCCAAGCTCGCCGACAAGCGGCACGTAAAGCGGGGCCACGATCACCAGCATCGCGGTGTCATCGAGGAACGTGCCCATGATGATGAAGCTGAGTTGCATCAGGATCAGGATCACCCAAGGGCTGAGGCCCAGTTGCTGCGTGAACAGGCCCTCAATCGCCTCCACCGCGCCAAGCCCGTCGAAAATTGCGCCAAAGCCGAGGGCGGCGAGGATGATCCACATGAACATGCAAGAAATGCCAAGGGTTTTGCGAACCGACGCCTCGAACACCGTCCAGGTAAGGCGGCGTTTCAGGATAGCTGCGAGCAGGGCAGTAAGTGCCCCGACGGCTGAGCTTTCGACGAGTGACGTCCAGCCTTTCACAAACGGCACCATCATCGCGGCGAAGATCAGGAGTGGCAGCAGGCCCGCCAGCAGTAGGCGTAATTTCTCGGCGCGTGGCACGTTCCCGGCATCGGGCAGGGCTGGGCCAAGTTCAGGCTGCGTGCGGCACCGCAGCCAGATGTAGAGGACAAACATCGCCGCCATCATCAGGCCGGGCAACACGCCTGCAAGCCAAAGCTGACCCACCGGTTGGCGCGCGATCATGGCGTAAAGGACCAACACAACCGAGGGCGGGACAAGGATGCCGAGCGAAGATCCAGCCTGTACCACGCCCGTGACCATCCGCTTGTCGTATCCGCGCCGCAGCAATTCTGGCAGCGCGATGGTGGCCCCAATGGCCATGCCAGCCACCGACAGCCCGTTCATAGCGGAGATCAGAACCATCAGGCCGATTGTGCCAATCGCCAGCCCGCCATTCACCGGCCCGAACCAGACATGGAACATCCGGTAAAGGTCATCGGCCAGCCTGCTTTCGCTGAGCACATAGCCCATGAAGATGAACATCGGCAGGGTCAGCAGGGGATACCAGCTCATCAACCGCATCGTGGCGGCGAAGGGGATTTCTTGCCCGCCGGTGCCGTAAAGCGTGATCGCTGCAATGGCAGCAATCGCTCCGATGGCTCCAAAGACCCGCTGGCCAGTGAACAGCATCAGCATCATCGACGTGAACATGAAGATGGCGATGTATTCCTGGCTCATACCTTCGCCTCCGCCCAATCAAAGCCACGGATGCGGGCGATGTCTTTGAACAGTTCAGACAGGGCCTGAAGCAGCATCAGTACGAAACCGATGACCATGATCGTTTTGACCGGCCAAAGGTAAGGCCGCCAAGCGGTGGGTGAGCGTTCAAGCCGGCCGATTTCCTCGGACCCGGTCAGGAGGCCCGCGAAGAACGAGACA
The DNA here is from genome assembly GCF_040932485.1 of Gymnodinialimonas sp. 202GB13-11. NCBI lineage: Bacteria > Pseudomonadati > Pseudomonadota > Alphaproteobacteria > Rhodobacterales > Paracoccaceae > Gymnodinialimonas > Gymnodinialimonas hymeniacidonis. The sequence continues at coordinate 3,976,354 of NZ_JBFRBH010000001.1, forward strand.
GGCTCCAACCTCCAATATCCAAGCGAATAGGACAGCGAGCCGAGCGCGCCATAAATCAGCACGCAGAGGTAGAAGATCAGGAACAACACGGTCAGCGCGTCGATGGTGGCCTTCCGGCGCAGGGACCAATTGCCATAGAACAGGTCCATGCGGACATGGCTTCCCATTTGGATCGCGTAAGGTCCGCCGATCACGTAGTAGGCGACCATGGCGAATTGGGCCGTCTCCAACGTCCAGTTTGCGGGGGTGAAGAAGGTCTTGGAGATCGAGGACCACAGTAGAATCCCCATGATCACAAAGATCCCCCACATCGCGACGCGGCCAATACCGTGGTTCATCCCGTCCACAATGCGCACAAAGCGGTGCATGGCGTTCATCCCAGTACCTCCGCCCGCGCGGCCCGCAATATACCTTCAAGGTGCTTTGCCATGGCTTTGGCGGTTTCTGGCGTGTCGATGAGGTCGTTGCGCACTTCAACCATCACATTCGCCAGGCCGCGCGCTTCCCCATGCAGTTGCAGGGTGTGTGTGACGCCATCGCTCGCCGAATAGGGGGCGTTCAGGGCGGCTCTGTGTTTTGCGGCCTTTGCTTCGGCGCGCAGGGCGGCCAGTGCCATACGGTCGTCCTGATCGCAGAGATAACCGATGTCTACATTGCGCCTTTGACCATTATAGACCGGCGTAAAGCTGTGGATCGTGACAAGCACCGTATCGAGCCCGGCGCCGTCTAGAAGCTGGGAAATTGCGGCGTGAAAGGGTTCGTGAACGAGTTGGTGGCGCGTTTGACGCTGGTCGGCGTTTAGTGAGGCATTTCCCGGAACAGCAAAAACTTCGCTTTGGGCGGGGATGCAATCGGGCGCATCAAGCGGGCGGTTGCAATCGTAAACCAGTCGCGAGACGTCCCCCATCACCAGCGGCGCATTCAATCGTGTGGCTAAAGAGACGGCGATGTCGGCCGCCCCGATGTCCCACGCCGCATGGGAAAGGCGCGCTTTACTGGATAGACCAAGCTGATCGAGGCTGTCTGGAATACGGGCCGAGGCATGTTCACACACCAACACGAAATCCAGCGGTCGATCCGCGCCGTGCAGCGTGACAACCGTTCCGAAATCGTGACCCGTGTCTTGAAGACTCATCCCCATGTATGAAATGATCACTACATGGCCTAGCCTTCTGTCAAGAAAATTTCTGAATGGAATTGTTCAGGGGATATCGGAGTGAATAAGATTTCATCAGGCGCCCCAGAAACGCCTCTCATCCGGGATCTGATCCGGGAACGGCAGGCTGATCTAACAGCGTCCGAGCGTCGTCTGACGGCGCTGTTGCTGGACGAGTCGCTGGTGGTTGGCCTGCAATCCATCACCCGGCTGGCCGAGAATGCCGAGGTGTCTACGCCCACAGTAGTGCGCCTTGCCCGCAAGCTGGGCTTTGGCGGCTTCCCCGATTTTCAAAACGCCATCCGCGAAGAAATCGCCGCCCGCATGAAGGAGCCCTTGGCAAAGCTCGACCCCGAATTGGGGTCCGAGCGCAGAGATCACATCATTAGCCGGTTCGCCCGTGCGATGTCGAAGAATATCAACTCCACCATCGACCGACTTGATACGGAGGAGTTCGATCAGGTGGTGAGCCTTCTGTCCGATGCGAACCGGAAGGTTTCTGTTCTTGGGGGGCGTATCTCGCGTTCGAACGCGCATTACTTTTTCAACCATTTGCAGATCATCCGTCCGGGCGTGACCTTGATGGACTCGTCCCCGAGTGTATGGCCGCAAGCGCTCCTGGATATGGACGCGCAAACCGTCTTGGTCGTATTTGACATTCGCCGCTACGAGAAGGAACTCGACCGCCTGGCCGCGCAGGTCGCGGCCCAGGGTGGGACGGTTGTTCTGTTCACGGATCAATGGGGCTCGCCCATCGAACGCAACGCAGCGCATTGCTTCCGCACAATGGTGGAGGTCCCTTCGAGCTGGGACTCGACGCTTGCGATCAACTTCTTGCTTGAGGCCATGGTCGCTGCCATTCAGGCGGCGTGCGGCAGCACGGACCGCTTGCGCGCTTTGGAAGACATCATTGGGGATTCGAGGATCTTTCGCGGCGGTCGCGAGTGAACCTCAAACGGACGATACCAAAATGACAAAACCCTGCATCATCTGCGTGGCCATCACGGGGTCGCTGCCCCGGAAGTCCGACAATCCTGCCGTGCCGATCACTGTGTCTGAGCAGATAGAAAGCACCCATGCAGCGTTTGAGGCCGGGGCCGCAATCTGCCATGCCCATGTGCGCAACGACGACCAGACCCCTTCAAGTGACCCCGAGAAATTCGCAGCACTGAAAGAGGGGCTGGAGAAACATTGTCCCGGCATGATCATCCAATTCTCAACCGGAGGACGCTCCGGCGCTGGGCGCGAACGGGGGGGCATGTTGCCTTTGCAGCCCGACATGGCCTCGCTGTCTGTCGGATCGAACAATTTTCCGACGCGGGTCTACGAAAATCCACCCGATCTCGTGGATTGGCTTGCTGCTGAAATGATCGAACACGGTGTGAAGCCCGAAATTGAGGCGTTCGACTTGAGCCACATCCTCAAAGCGAAAGAGATGGCGGACAACGGGCAACTTGCTGGCCCGCCATACGTGCAATTCGTGATGGGTGTGAAGAACGCCATGCCCGCCGACCGAACCGTTTTTGATTTCTACGTTGCGACGGTCCATCGGCTGTTTGGACCAGACGCCCCTTGGTGTGCTGCCGGGATCGGGCCCAACCAGATCGTGCTGAACGAATGGTCCATTGCGGCAGGCGGCCATGCCCGAACAGGGCTTGAAGACAATGTTCGCCTCAACAAGCAGACACTTGCCCCATCGAACGCAGCGCTTGTTCGCCGGGCAGCGGAACTATGCGCAAAACACGACCGACCCGTCGCCACTTGGCAAGAGGCGCGCGAGATACTCGGGATCAGGCATGCCGCGGCCTGAAGCCCGCGCTTTTGAACCTAGGGGCTGAGTAACCGAGATATCCGCATATTCCGCCTCAGGTGCAAAAGCGCCTGCGGGAGTGAATTGAACCAAGTGATCATGCAGACCCAACAATATAGGGCCCACCTCACCGACGGATCGCCGTCAGGCGAGTGCGTCCTGCAGAACCGGCTGTGTCACATCAAGTATCGGCAGGATTAACCGGACTGATAGCCCGGGTGCGTTCGGAGACAATTCCAATCGCCCGTTCAATGCTTCGGCCACAGCCTGCGCAATTGGCAGCCCAAGGCCACTGCCGCTGCCTGGGGTGACTTGGCCAAACCTGGACAGGGCTATCGCAAATTGCGACGGCTCAATACCGCGACCGTCATCAGCCACGTCAATGATTAGGTTTTGGTCGTTGGTCTCCAGCGACACTCTAACCTCAGTTAAGTCAGGTCCCCCATGAGCGAGTGCATTCGCGATCAGATTTTCGATGGCCTGCTCCATTAGAACACTGTCGACGTGTAGGTAAGCCGCGTCAGGATCATGCGATAGGTGCAAGGTGACTCCACGCTGATTTGCAATGGCGGTCTGGCGGGCGACGGCGGATCCAACAATGTCGACCACGTCCTCGACCGGAAGTTTTTCGGCCGGCGGTGCCGATCGCGCGCGCTCAAATGCCAGCAAATCCTCGGTCAACTTTGCAGCATGCGTTGCGGCCTCCGCCAAATCGGCGCTCCTCATCTTGAAATCCTCGGTCGTTTTGGCGGCTGCCACAGCCTCGGACAGGGCAAGGACACCGGATATCGGGTTGCGCAATTGGTGGGCTGCGTTGGAAATGAAGCTGTCCTTGGCCCTGATCGTTGCCGCCATTTCCGACAAAAGCACATTCAAGCGCCCAACAATGCCCTGAACCTCGTGCGGGATTGGCCGCGATATGGGCGTGAGGTCCAACGCCGAGCGACGTGCGATGGCCTGCTCCAGATCAAGGAGCGGTCCCATCCCCAAGCGCACGCCGAACCAGACAATCAAGGCCACACCAATAACTAGCGTGGCCATAACGGCGTATGTGCGTTGCGACAGGCTTTGCACAAACCCGTCGCGCAGTGACAGGTTCTGCCAGACGGTAAAAGTGAACTCTCCCGACAGGTTGTCGATCTCCATACGGTCAGAAAACCGGACGACGCGCACCTCGCGCCCCTGATACTGCGCATCATAATATGCGTAGGCATCTGTTTCCGCGGCTGCGGTCGGCGTGGGCGGGGTGGCATACCCCGTTACGAACGCCCCGTCCGGGGCATAAACATGATAGAAAACAGGTCCCCCGGATGTGTTGCGCAGCAGGTCACGCGTTTCCCGACTGAGTGCGTCGCCTCCACTGATGGCTGTGTCACGCGATATTCCCAACGCCGTGACGAGCAGAGACCGATCAAATCGATCAGCGGCACGGGCCTGGGCGTCGCGTGCCGCCCAGATCGCCACCGCGGCTGAAACCAACAGAAGCGGTAGCAGGATAATCAAGGTCAAACGCAGCCGCAGGGAAAGTGGACCTATCACGGGGCGACCTCAACCATCGCGTATCCGATGCCACGCCGCACGGTGATCTCAACCCCATGCACTTTCAGTCGCTTGCGCAGGCGAGACACGTAAACCTCGACCACCGCCTCCTCCACATCGCTGCCCGTGCCGTACATGCTGTCTAGGAGCGCCTGTTTCGATACAAACCGGCCATGTGCGCTCAAAAGCGCCTCGAACAACGCGACCTCACGGCGCGGGACCGACAGATCCTCCGCGTTGCACAGGATCGCCCGGGCGACCGGATCGAATCTCAGCGCCCCGATGGCAAGTTGGCCAACGTCAGTGGCGGGTCGGCGACGGCCGAGCGCACGCACCCGCGCGCTCAACTCATCCATCTCGAACGGTTTCGACAGGTAGTCGTCTGCGCCTGCATCCAGCCCGGCAACCTTGGCGCCGAGCTCCGATTGTGCCGTCAGCATGATTACTGGGCGGGTATCATTGCGTGCCCGCATGGCAGCTAGAACATCCAACCCGCCAAGTCCGGGCAGTTTGATGTCCATGATCACCAGGTCAGCGCCATCGTCTTTCAAGAACGCCTCAGCTTCCGCACCGTCGTGAATAAGGTCCACAGCGTGTCCCTCGTCCTGCAGGCGATAGGCGATGCCCTTCGCGACCGAAACGTTGTCCTCCACAATAACGATGCGCATGGCGTTTTTTCTTACGATGAAAGGTTCGTGAAAGCTTGGCATTGAAACTTAAGGGCATCAAGGCGGCGTTCAGCGCTGTCGAAGAGAGATTGCCAGGGTTGGGAGGCCCTGCGTTCAGGGAGGAAAAAATGAACGATCTTTTCAAGCGCTCAGCAGCGCTTCTAGCAACCGTGTCCGCGTTCGGATTGGCGGCACCAGCCTATGCTGACGGACTGGATCTTTCCGGTGAAACCGTTGAATGGATCATTCCATTCTCGGAAACTGGCGGCTCGGCGCGCTGGGCGAACTTCTATGCACCGCTGCTTAGCGAAGCACTGCCCGGCAACCCGACTGTTGTGGTGACCTTCATGCCCGGTGCCGGCTCAACGCGCGGGGCAAACCATTTCCAGGGCCTTGAGTATGAAGATGGTACAACGATCTTTGGCTCGTCCGGCTCCACGCAGTTCCCATATCTGCTGAACGATCCGCGCGTCCGGTATGAGTATGGCGATTGGAACGTTGTCTTGGCCTCGGGCACCGGCGGTGTGGTCTATCTGCCTGCCGATCTGTCCGCCAACCTCGACTCCGGTGGCATCGAAGCGTTGATGGAAGAAAACTTCATCTACGGTAGCCAGGGGGCCACACGCCTTGACCTGGTCCCGCTGCTTGCGTGGGAAATGCTTGGACTGAATGTTGAGCCGGTCTTTGGTATCGAAGGACGTGGCGACGGGCGCTTAATGTTCGAACGCGGCGAAGCCAATATCGACTATCAGACTTCGTCATCGTACCTCTCCGGCGTGACGCCACTGGTCGAAGCCGGCACCGCTGTGCCGTGGTTCACCTTTGGCGCGTTGGATGCGGATGGTAACGTGGTGCGGGATCCAACCTTCCCGGATTTGCCGAGCTTCGCTGAAGTCTGTGAAGCAGCGGCTGCATGCGAGACATCTGGCCCCGCCTGGGATGCCTGGTTGGCGTTCTTTACCGCAGGTTTCCCGGCGCAGAAGATGGTGTTCCTGCCCGCCGGCGCGCCGCAGGAGGCGATCGATACCTACTCAGCGGCCTTCCAGGCCATCACGGAACGGGCAGACTTCGCCGAGATTTCTCAGGCGCGTCTTGGGGTTTACCCACAGATGACCGGAGACGCCGCTCAGACAGCTTTGCAAAGCGCCACCGAGGTGCCGGAAGAAGCTCAGACCTTCGTGCTGGATTGGCTCGCTGAACGTTACGGCGTTGTCCTGAACTAGGTCCGCTCCTGTCCCCGGGCAACGTCCGGGGACTCCACAACCTCAACCACATTTTCAGGAGGCCGCCATGGACCTCTTCGCAACCGCCATGCCCGCGCTTGGCGAAGCTTTTGGTATGATCTTGAACCCAGTTGTACTGGGATATCTTGTACTGGGCGTTGTGATGGGGCTTTGCGTCGGAATCTTCCCAGGGCTCGGGGGTATTGCCGGTCTTTCGCTTCTCTTGCCATTCATGTTCGGGATGCAGCCGCTTTACGGTCTCGCCTTGATGGTCGGCATGGTGGCGGTGGTTCCAACATCGGACACGTTTGCCAGTGTCTTGATGGGGATACCCGGATCATCGGCCAGCCAAGCGACAGTGCTGGACGGCTTCCCTCTGGCGAAGAAGGGTGAGGCGGCCCGTGCATTGGCAGCAGCATTCACGTCATCGCTATTCGGCGGCCTTCTGGGCGCAGCTTTCCTGACATTCTTCATCCTCGCCGCGCGGCCCATCGTTTTGGCTTTTCAAACGCCCGAGCTGCTGATGGTGACCATCTTCGGTCTTTCGATGGTTGGCATCCTTGCTGGACGTGTCGCGATCAAAGGGATCGTGGCGGCTTGCCTCGGCCTGCTGATCGGCACAATCGGCGAAGGCGCTGCGTCGGGTGAGTTGCGCATGGCGAGCTATGACCTGCCCTATCTGGTTGACGGCTTCAAACTGGTCATCGTGGGCCTCGCTATCTTTGCGGTGCCGGAAATCATCGCGCTTTTGCGTCAGGACAAGGCTATCGCGGACCGGCAGGTCTTGGGTGGTGGCTGGCTGACCGGCGTCAAGGACTGGTGGGCCAACAAATGGCTGTCCATTCGCTGTTCGCTGATCGGCGTCTGCGTCGGGGTTATTCCGGGTCTCGGCGGCTCGGTCGTCGATTGGATCGCTTACGGCCACGCTGTCCAGACCTCCAAGGACAAATCCAAGTTCGGCTCCGGCGATATTCGCGGCGTCGTGGGCCCGGAAAGCTCGAACAACGCAAAGGAGGGTGGCGGCCTTGTGCCAACGCTTCTCTTCGGCATTCCGGGTTCAGGCTCGATGGCAATCTTCATATCGGGCATCGCGCTGTTGGGGACGGGCCAGATCGAGGTTGGCCCTTCGATGATCAACAACAACCTCAACTTCACCTATGCCATCGTCTGGTTGCTGGCGCTGGCCAACGTGGTTGGCACGTTGATCTGCATCGGGGCGGCCGGCGGCATCGCGCGGCTGACGAATATCCGTTTTGCTCTTCTTGCGCCGTTCCTCTTCATGATCATCGCATTTGCGGCCTTCCAATCCCGGCAATCCATCTGGGATCTGGTGGCGCTTTTCGGGATTGGTCTTCTGGGCATCCTGATGCGGCGGTTCGACTGGTCCCGCCCGGCCTTCCTGATCGGTTTCGTGTTATCGGCTCCGGCTGAACGCTACACCAACCAAGCTTTCCAGATCGCAAGCTCGCGCTTCCGGCGCAGCTTCGAGGAAGGCCTCGACTACCTGTTCAGCCCCATCGTGATTGTGCTGATTATCGTAACGGTCCTGTCGGTCTTCTTCGGCCTGCGCCAGGCAAAGAACATTCAGGCGGAGGGCGATGTGAATTCGGGCGGCAAGCGCGCCCCGCTGATCTTCCTTCTGCTGGTAACGGCCTATATCACCGTGGCCTATATCGACGCGCGCCTGATCCCGGATTTTGCCCGCACGGACCGCGTATTCCCTGTTTTTGTGGGTACGGTCGCCCTCATCGGCTGTGCAGTGCTGATGCTGCAGATGCGGCTCAAACCCGAAACGGACGCGCTCTTTGCCGACCGCGAAGTCGAGGATCGCGATAGCAACGCCTTCGGGCTCTGGGCCACCCTTGCATGGTTCGCGGGTCTCTTGATCCTGACGGCGCTGGTCGGCTTCATCTTGGCGCTTGCGGTGTTCCTGCTGATGTTCATCCGGTTCCGAGCCGGAAAACCATGGGGCTTTGCCGCGCTCTATACGCTGGCCGGGATTGCCTTCATCTGCGCAATGGCCGCAACGCTCAACCGAGATTTCCCACCTGGCCTTTTGCAATCCTACTTTGACCTGCCTTGGCCGCTGACATGAACCAGCGCGCCATTCCCTTCTGGTTCCTGCGTGGTGGCACATCGCGCGGGCCCTACTTTCGGAGATCTGACCTGCCTGAAGATCTTGAGACGTTGGCGGAGGTGCTGATTGCGGCGGTCGGGTCGGGCCATCCGCTCAATATCGATGGCATCGGCGGCGGTAATGCGGTGACCACCAAGGTCGCTATGCTGAGTGTGCCTGACGGCGACTCGTGGGCCGACATCGACTACTTTTTCGCTCAGGTCAGCGTCGAGGACCGCACGGTGGATTTCAAACCCACGTGCGGCAACATCCTTTCAGGCGTGGGTCCTGCTGCCGTTGAGATGGGGCTCGTATCTGCCACTGCGGAGGAAACCGAGGTCAAGATCCACGCCGTGAACACTGGTGCGCGGGTCGTTGCGAAGGTGCAGACGTCAGGCGGCGCCGTCACCTATGCGGGGGATGTGGCGATTGATGGTGTGCCGGGCACAGCCGCGCCGGTGGGCCTGCAATTCATGGACACGATCGGCGGTGCGACCGGGGCCTTCCTTCCCACAGGCAACTTGCACGATACCTTCGATGGCATTCAGGTCACCTGTATGGACGTGGCCATGCCGATGGTCATCGCGCGGGCTGAGGCCTTTGGCTTAACGGGCCATGAAAGCGCTGATGCGCTGAATAAGAATGCTGAGTTCTTCGCGAATATGGAGGCCGTCCGCATCAAGGCCGGGGAGGCGATGGGCATTGAAAACGTTGCCGCCTCTGTCACACCGAAGTTCGGCCTCTTGGCGCCCGCGCGTGACGGCGGCACTGTGGCCGCACGCTATTTCATGCCTTGGAAGGCGCACCCGACGATGGCTGTGACCGGCGCGCAATGCCTCGCCTCATGTGTGCTGACGCCGGGAACCGTGGCGGATGGCCTTTCCAACCGAAGCAATGAACGTCCGGCTCTGATCACATTGGAACATGCCAGTGGGCAGATCGATGTTCTGGTCGATTATGAGTTCGGCGCCGACGGGATCGACCTCCGCTCGGCCGGGTTGGTCCGGACGGCACGCCTTTTGGCACGGGGCGAGATCCTTATTCCGGGTGCAGTTTGGGTATAGTCATCAAAATAGCAAATCGGTATACTATAGTATACAATATGAAAGGTGTGATGATGGACGCATATTCTGATTGCCTGACCCTTGCCCGTGCCGAACTGATCCAGGCGGATCGCATGATCGGTGAAAACATCCGAAATTACCCAACCCCGATTTCGGGCTGTGACGCAGCTTTCAACGGATTGCTCGCGGATCGCGAGAAGGTGCACCGCGCACTACTTGCCTTGTCCAGCGACGTGTTCGTGCCAACCCCACGCACCCCGATGCCGGATTCTGGTGTCGAAAGCCGATGAAGGTCCATATCCTCGATGATTGGTTCGACACACTGCGCGGATTGCCGTGCTTTGCAAAGCTTGCGCGCCATGACGTGACGGTATGGACAGATCATGAACCTGACCCCGCGCGCCTTGCCGCGCGGGTGGCGGACGCCGAAGCGCTTGTGCTGTTCCGGGAACGCACGCGAATTGGTGCAGACCTGCTCGAAGCCTTGCCAAATCTGCGCCTGATCTCCCAACGCAGCGTGTATCCCCACATCGATGTTGACGCCTGCACGGCGAACGGCGTGTTGGTGTGTTCCAACATGCACAGCGACACGCCGTCCTATGCGGCTGCCGAAATGACGCTGGCGTTGATCCTGGCATCGTATCGCCAGATCCCGGAACAGGTGACTTCAATCCGAAGTGGGCATTGGCAGGCGGGAGTCGGGCGCACCCTGCGTGGGCGGACCTTGGGCCTTTATGGCTACGGGCGGATTGCAAAAGCGGTCGAAGGATACGCTGAAGCGCTTGGTATGCGCGTGCAATGGTGGGGGTCCGATGCCGGCCGGGCGCGTGCGCTTGCCGACGGTCGCACGCTGGCTGATAGCCGCGAGGCGTTCTTTGCAACGTCGGATATTGTCAGCCTGCACGTGCGGCTCAAACCGGACACGCGCGGGATCATCACGGCCGACGACCTGGCGCAGATGGCCCCGCGCAGCCTCTTGGTGAACACCTCCCGCGCCGGCCTGATCGTGCCGGGTGCCTTGGAAGCAGAGATCGCCCGAAACCGCATTTTTGCAGCCGTGGATGTCTTTGAGACTGAGCCGCTGACAGACCCATCCCATCCCCTTTTGCGCCATCCAAATGTCCTGCCCACACCTCACTTGGGCTACGTGACTGAGGACGAATTTGACCTGCAATTCAGCGACATTTTCGATCAGGTGACAGCCTTCGCCGAAGGTGCCCCCATCCACATGATCAACCCAGTGGTGCTCGCTCAATGACACGCGAACGGTCCAACGCTCAGGTTTCTTCGGTGCCCTTACTCAGCGCGACGCACCGACCCAAACAGGAAGGCTAAGGCGATGCCAAAACGCGTCATTATTGTAGGCACCGGCAATGCCGCACTCTGCGCGGCAATCGCTGCGTTGGAAGGCGGCGCACAGGTTTTGATGTTGGAAAAGGCGGATGAAGCACTGGCCGGCGGCAACACGAAATATACGGCCGGGGCTATGCGGTTCGCTTATGAGGGCAGGGGGGATCTTCTCCCGCTTCTGAGTGATGCCAACGACCCGCGCCTGTCTCGCACCGAATTCGGCAGCTACACGCAACAGCAGTTTGCAGACGATCTCCTGTCCTTCAATGGCGGACGCCCGCTTTCGCCTGAGCAAAGCCGGTTGATCACTGGCTCACTGGACACGATGACATGGCTGGCGCGCCATGGCGTCACATTTGAACCGATCTGGTCGCGTCAAAGCTTTGAGAAAGGTGGAAAAATCATCTTCTGGGGCGGCCTCACGCTGGCCGCGGAAAACGAAGGGGTCGGCCTGTTCGAGATGGAGCGCGACGCAGTTCTGCGGCTTGGCGGCGAAATCCGTTACAATGCGGGCGTTACGGGCCTTGTGACAAATGGCGGCCACGTCACCGGCGTCAGGGTCGGTGATCAGACGCTAAAGGCCGATGCTGTGATCCTTGCTTGCGGGGGGTTCGAGGCATCGGACGAACTCCGACAGGATTGGATGGGCGGAAATTGGCGAAAGGCCAAAGTGCGCGGCACCCCGCACAATACCGGCGATGGCCTTATGATGGCGCGCGAGGTCGGTGCAAAAGCCCACGGGCTATACGATGGCTGCCACGCGACCCCGATGGACCTGCACATGGCGGATTTTGGCGGCCTCCATTGGCCACCGGGCGAGCGGAAGAACTATCGCAAGATCTGCTACTTTCTTGGCGTGATGCTGAACGCCCAAGGCGCGCGCTTCGTCGATGAGGGCAAGGATTTTCGCAACTACACCTACGCGCAATTCGGTCGCGCCGTTCTGGACCAGCCCGGCCATTTCGCATGGCAGATTTTTGACGCGAAGGTCTTTGATCTGCTCTATGCCGAGTATCGGTTTCACGACGCCCATTTCGTCGAAGCCGATAGCCTTGAGTCGCTCTGCGCCAAGCTGGACGGCGTTGATGCAGACGCGGCCTTTGCCACGCTGCAGTCGTTTAACCAGGCAGTCGATGATGACATCCCCTTTGACCCCACCATCCGTGATGGCAAGGCTGCGCATGGCCTTTCAGTGCCACGGTCGAACTGGGCACAGCGCCTCAATACGCCGCCTTATCGTGCCTATCCCGTCACGGGGGGTATTACCTTCACCTATGGCGGCCTCGCCGTATCCGATCGCGGGGCGGTTGTGTCCGACGCGGGCGCAGAGATCCCCGGGCTCTATGCCTGCGGAGAGATGGTCGGCGGCGTTTTCTTTGAAGGGTATCCCGGAGGGTCGGGCCTGACGTCCGGTGCAGTCTTCGGACGTCTTGCCGGAACCCATGCAGCAGAAAGCTAGGAGGATCCCATGAGCCTTAAATCCATACTGTGCGCCTATAGTGGCGATCCGGAAAAGGGCGGTGGACTGCGCTATGCCATCAATCTCGCCAAACACCATGACGCCCACCTCACAGGTGTCGCCAAAACCGGTGGGTTGGGGTTTCTTCATCGCCAATTGCCCGCACAATTGCCGGAGAGCATACGCGCACAGCTTGATGCGAACGGGCGCGAGGTGATGGCCAACACCGCCAAGCGGTTCCGTGACATGGTGGCAGAAGCAGGCCTTTCAGACCGCTCAGAATTCGTTGAGCTTGATCCAAAAACAGACGGCCCGATCGCCAGTTTTGCCCGGGCCTTCGACCTGAGCGTAATCGGTCATTACCCCGGCGCGCCCTATGAAGATGACTACGCCGCACATCCCGACCTCATCGCCCTGCGCAGCGGGCGACCCGTTCTAATCGTGCCACAAGATGCGGTTGAGCCAGACCATTCCACCCGAAACATCACCATTGCTTGGGACGGCAAACGCGCCGCAACCCGCGCGCTTGTTGCGGCACTCCCTCTCTTTGACCCCGAGGCGCAGGTAACGCTTCTGTCCATCGGCAAAACACCAAGAAATACGGAACGTTTTCTCGAAACCCTTGCCCGGCATAATGTGCAGTCCAACGCAGAGACGGTTTGGCAGGACGGCACGATTGCGGACACTTTGCTGACCAAGGCGAGATCGTCCGGCGCAGATCTGCTTGTTATGGGTGCGTTCGAGCACAGCAAGTTCAGCCATGACATCATCGGGGGTGCAACCACAGACGTTCTTGCAATAGCAGACGTTCCGGTGCTGATGGCCCACTAGATGTGTTGCGGCCTTCCAACATCAGCTTCAGTCGCCGACAACGAAGACCTTCGCACGAACCGTGACACTGAAAGAACCGATGGGTTCTAAACCAGAGTTCAGGGCAGCTTGCGCACCGCTCCGTTATAGAGACGATGTGATCAGGATGATCTCACATCCGATGTACTGCCTGCCGCGATAATCCTGTCTCGCTTGGTGTTTCCGACGGTCGATGGGCCGAAATAAGCATGTTTTCAAACCGGTTCGTATGGCGCCGGACCAAACGACGCCTGCGTTTGCGAGACTTTCGTAGTTTAGCATCTGCACTTTCAATCCTTGTCGCTTGAGCCTGCGCCGTTGCGGTGACGAATGCGATCATGACGTCACAGATGGACATCTGAACTGGATCCGAGGTTGAGCCATTGAAGCAAGTGTTGTCGATCACGGTGCGGAAGATGATCCATTCGCGAATGAGTTGGCACATCGTACCGCTGACATGATTGTAATTTCGGCCGAGCCGATCCACCCATCCCGCGACGAGTTTGTCGCCATGCCGGAGCTCGCCGAATAGGCGGGACCCTCCAATCCCGATGGCGCACCGTCGTGCTGGAACTCGTCCCGCAGCGCGCGGCAGATCGAGCCATGCTCTCCGGTAAATAGCCGGTAGGTAGCGACCTCCTCATGCTTTGCTCGTCTGGAATGCGGAGCGTGTCGCAAGCGTGCCTTGGGTGTAATGGGGGCCTTCTATTCTCATGCGTCCCCGAAGGTGTTGGCTTGCCAAGAAAGATGCTCTAGCGACACGAACGCGCGCAAAGCCCCATTTCATCTCAACGATTTATCGAAGTCGCTTTGTCGTTTGGATTCTTCACCCCGATAGGGCCCACGTAATTGATATGCCCGGAGCCAAGTTCGACCCCAGCCGCAACGACAGGCTTGTATTAGGCATCATTGGCAATCGGGATATGCACATGGACTCTGTGGAACGCAGCAAAGCGCGCGCTGCGAGTCTCTTTCCGATTAGAATCGCTAATGTTCGCCCGCACCGGCGTTGGAAACACGTTGGCGTGTATCGCCAGTGTTAGACCCAATACGTCAGCGCTTCATTTGCAGTCGCCGATTGGTCCGTAAACAAACATCCATAGTGTGAAGATGGTAGCGGAGG
>NZ_JBFRBH010000002.1 GCF_040932485.1 Gymnodinialimonas sp. 202GB13-11
TATGAGGGCATCGACCACACAATAGAGTTTGTTCGTGGCTTTATCACATGTCCGTATTCTGACGGTGTCGCTGACAAGCTCGTGGAGACGGTGAACGAGGTGTATGGCCTTTACGCCTATCGACTAGAGAGTCCGTTGTACTCAGACAGCGCCTATCCAGTTGTGGTCGAAGCAAGCGATGTTGTGCTTGAAGCTGACGGCACAATCCGTAGCCGCGATGCGCTCACTTGGTTTGCTGAGAAAACAGTTGGGGAGGCGCGAGACGCTCAAGTTGCAGAAACCTGGTGGAACATTCGCTCTTACATTCTTGGGCGTCCACATGGTTCGCGTTCGTCATTGTTTGTGAATCAACATGCCGGAGTTCACATGCGCAAAATCCTAGAAGCGTTGAATAATAGTGGCATGTTTGGCCCCATTAAAGAGTCATCGCTTGATATGCTGTCTGAAAAGAAACGCGACACGATCAGTGAGACGCTGATCCGCACGGCAGTAACAAACTGGGACAAAACCAGTGAGAAATTTGATTTCGAGCTGCGCGGTGAGACATGCCAAGCGGAGGTGCGTGATACGTGGGATGATGGCGAAGAGCTGTCCATTCGCGTCAAGATTGGCAATTACGATTTGTATGCCTCCGGCTTCTACTATGAGAAGGGCGACCGCATCACACACACCGATCCTACGGGAAAGCAGACGATAGCTGAAAAGTTTCTGTAAGTTGGTAGCCTCGCTTCAGCTTTGCCCTGTAGAGCGCGCGCATAGCGTCGGCAGCGCGGCCCAAGTCCTCAAAACAGTCAATTCGGTGCCGCCCTTGGTGCCGATGCGACCCCACTCGCGCAACAGCGAGACGCCACCAAAGAGGTCAGGCATCAAGCGCAGCCGATAAAAGCGATGCATGTTGATGTCGCGATCAACGCGCTCGATGCGGATGTCATCGGGGAACATTTCAAGCTGCTGCATCGGACGCCGCCTCCCGCATGACACGGCTGATTGTGGAACGATGGACGTTAAACAGGCGCGCAGCTTCGGCCTCGGTGCGCTTGCCGGATCGCACCAGATCGCGGATTTCCTTGCGCTGATCGTTCGACAGCTTTGGCTTGCGCCCTGGGTGGCGTCCCTTCTTGCGGGCGCGCTCCAGACCGGCGCGGGTACGCTCCCGGATCATTTCGCGCTCGAACTCGGCAAAGACGCCGACCATTTGCATCATCATGCGCCCTGCGGGCGTTGTCGTGTCGATGGCTTCTGTTAATGACCGGAACCCGGCTCCAGCGGCGTCGATCTTCGCCATGATGGAAAGCAAGTCTTTCAGGGAGCGAGACAGCCGGTCGAGCTTCCAGACAACCACAACGTCGCCGTCACGGAGCTGATCGAGCATCCGGTGCAACTCTGGTCTATCCCAGCGCCCACCGGACGCACGTTCCTCGAACATGCGCTCGCATTTCGCCGCGTGCAGCGCGTCCAGTTGCGCAGCGGTGTCCTGGTCGTTGGTCGATACACGGGCATAGCCAAAATTCATACAGTCATTGTTGCGCTTTCTTGTTGCTCAATCAAGCTATTTCGCAACATATTTTTGCAACAACTGGCAATAGGGCAGGGGAGGGTGACTTAGACCGCCCTATTCCCTTTTTTCATGATCGTTCTTGTGACTGATGGATCGGCTAGGGTCAGCGGGGCAGGGCGTGTTGCGCAATTGACCGTTTTTGGCGAATAAGTTGTGGCAAGGGGTTTATGTCCGATGTGCGGGACCGAAGCCGCCATTGGCCACGCGGGGCAATCGTGTAAGCTGTTAAAAAATGGAGGCTGTTTTGATCGACCCTTATCTCACCGGAATCTTGCTCGCATATGGCGTCTTCATGATTGGGATGTTCACACCGGGGCCAAATATCCTCGCGGTGATAGGCACATCGATGTCGGTGGGGCGATCAGAAGGCAAGGCTTTGGCATTGGGTGTTGCGACAGGCACTTTTTGCTGGTCGATGCTAACCGCACTGGGCCTGACTGCCCTTGTATCGACCTATGCGTCGATAATGATCTTCCTGAAGATCGTTGGCGCGGTTTACCTCTTGTGGCTGGCGTTCAAGGCGTTCAAATCTGCCATGACCGTCAAAGAGTTGGACGTGCGGCCAGTGCGCTTGGATGGCGGACCAGTGGCTTTCTATCGCCGTGGCCTTTTGATCCAGATGACGAACGCCAAGGCGGCGTTGGTCTGGATCGCGATCATGTCTCTGGCTATGGATGGCCAAGCCCCCATCTGGGTCGCTGCTTTGGTGGTCGTTGGCACTAGTATCATCTCAGCAGTCGGCCACGTGATATATGCGGTGGCATTTTCGACATCTCCCGTTGTAGCTGCCTATGCGAAGGCTCGGCGATGGATTGAGGGCGTTCTTGGAGTCTATTTCTGCTTCGCCAGCTACAAACTCGCGACATATCGCGCCTGACCAAGACGATAGTATGGGCTCTCTCCAGACCTTCCTGGCAGTGCAGGATGTGCCAAAACTCAACCGTTTCTGTCACCAGCGATAACGACCGTTTTTGGCCAATAGGTTCTGTCAGGGGGTTTGTGTCCGGTGTGCGGACCTCACTGCCGTTCACCCAATGTCCGCTATCCTTCACAGAAAGACGCGGAGATACCGGCCTGAACGGGGCGTTCGACATACGTCGAGAGAGCCACGTAACTCTTTGTCGAAACGACCTCGGGAAGCGCATAGAGACGCGCCAGCAGGGCTTCCATCGCTTGCGTGCTTTCCATCCGAACCTTCAGGATCATGCAGGTGTCGCCCGTGACGGAGTGGATTTCTTCGACTTCCGGCAAGGTTTCGATCTGCATAAGCGCATCGCTCTTGCCCCAGCCGGTCGTGTTAACGTGGATAAACGCGAGGAACCGCTTTCCTGTCATGGTTGGATCAAGTTGCGCGGTCACGGCCTTGATGCGCCCGCTCGCCTTGTAGCGTTTTACGCGTTCATGCACGGCTGGAGCCGAAAGCCCGACCGCCGATCCCAGATCGGCATAGCTCTGCTCTGCGTTCTGGGTCAGAAGCCCTAACAGTTTTCGGTCGATGTCATCTAATCCATGGGCGTCTTTACGCATTTGCCGAACCTCGTTCGATTTTTTCCTACGTAGGCAAAACAGGATACCGTTCATATCTCATTTTGTCTATTCAAGGACAAAAATGGACGAGGATATGAATACAATTTGGCTCTTGATGTGCGCCATCGGCGTTGTTGGCTCAAACTCGCTCGTATTGAGCCCGATCGCTGGCGATGTGGCAGGGTCGTTCGCAGGAACTGGCGCTACGGACGCCATGACGGCCTCCGCCGTTTACGGTGCCGGGACAGCGCTCAGCGCATTGTTTCTTGCGCCGTACGCTGATCGCATAGGACTACGGCGCGCTTTGTTTTTGGCGCTGTTCGGGCTTGCACTGTCGCTCGGGGTCAGCGCTGCGTCCCCTGCTCTACTGGTGTTGATATTGGCGCAAGGCACTGCCGGTCTCGCCGCAGGATTAACACTGCCAGCGATCTACGGGTTGGCTGCCGATCTGGCTCCGAAAGGTCATGAAAGCGAGACCTTGGGCAAGGTTTTGACAGGCTGGACGCTGAGCCTTGTGGCAGGTGTATCGCTGTCTTCGATAATCGCAGATTTTCTGCACTGGCGCGCCGTGTTCGCCATTCTGGGTATCGTGAGCTTGTTGCTCGTCCTGTCGCTGCGCCGCGCCGATATTGTCGAGTGCGCCACATCGGGCAAGGTTACGTCGCCGTTGGTGGCGCTGAAGATTTCCGGACTGCCGCCGATCCTTTTCGGGGTCGCTTGCTATATGGCGGCTTTCTATGGCCTCTATGCTTATCTGGGCACACATTTGACGGAAACTTTGGCTCTCTCCACCGCCCTCGCCGGGGTCGCGGCACTGAGTTATGGCGTGGGGTTTGGCGTTGTTGCCCCACTGGATCGCCTGATTGATCGACATGGCGCGTCCCGTGCCGCGCCCTTTGTCTTTGGCGCGCTACTGCTTGTTTATCTTGGCCTTGCGATAGTTTCACCGCTTTGGCTTGCAGTGTTGGTCGCGTGCTTTGCGTGGGGTGCAATCAATCACTTGGGCCTGAACATACTGGTCGGACAACTTACGGCCCTGTCGCCAGATCAGCGCGGCACCATTCTGGGCCTCTACAGCGCGGTGACATATGCGGCCATGTTTGTCGGCACGGCAGCCTTCAAGCCTGTTTTTGAGCTCTACGGCTTTGCGGCGGTCGCTGTCCTATCCGCAGTTTGTATCGCGCCCCCACTGTTCGCTGCTATCAGAAGTGGCCCACAGAGGACCCCAAAAGCCGACGTTCGCTATAACGCACAAAATCGTAGATGAGGGCTCACTCCGGACCTTCTCCGCAGCGCAGGATGTGCCAATACTCAACCGTTTCTGTCACCGGCGATAACGACCGATTTAGGTGAAAAACTCGACCTACTACATCTTGCGTTTGGTCGAAGCGCGCCTGTCCTGACCTCGACCAGATAGTTCAGGGTATTTGCGTCAATTTCATGCGTCGGCCATGCTATCTGCCTTATTCGTTTAGACGGGTCACTCAGAAATTTGGGCTACTTGCCGACCTATGGCCACCTAGTGAATCCTGATCTCGGGATCACTGGGTACGACAGGCAAAAGCGATTTCAAGCTGGCAACGGGACGGGCAGTGTCACCGTAGGGATTATTTTCGCCCACAGCCAGGTTTCGAACCGATGTCAGTTCGGGAAAAATTTGAAATAGCTCATCTCGCGCTTCTTGCCTCATCATCTTCAAGGCCATCGGCCCAGGGTAGAAACTCTCCGATTTTGCATTCTCTGCGAAAATAATCTGATGAGCGTCAAACAAAAGGTGTACGTAACACACCTGTCGTTTGCCATGTGCTACACGAACACCTGGCATCGTTTTGGCCAGGTGCTTGGCTCGAACCAATTGCTCTTCGCCAAGGCTCATGCAGTGCTGTGGCGAAACCAACAGTGGCCGCTCGTTTCCAAGCACGTGAGCATTGATGAGAACCGGACGCAGTTCAGGTGATGAACTCAGTTCCTTTAAGCCCAGTTGACGTATCCCAATCCACCGGATTGGTTGTGGCCCATTGTCGACCGTGCAAACCAAATCCCCCACACGCAGTTCTTCAATCAGAACGCTTCCGCGAGGTGTTAATATAGCCGTGCCCGTTGTGAAGCAGATAACCCCCGTGTTGTCGGCTGTGAAACTGCTGCGGTCGGCCCCTGTGAAGGTGAGTGATCCATCGCCGATATCTGTGTTGTCGCTGAAATCACCTGTTGACTGATTGAGTATGCCGTCGTCGTCAAAATCAGCACGCAGTTCGGTGAGATCGGTGTAGAAATTTGTGAGGTCTATAAAGTCGTTGTTTGTGGCATCGCCATCCCCAAGCGAACCGGTGTTGCCTGAGTTGAAATCCGAGATCGTGTCATTGCCACCTCCGACAGAGTAGACAAACACATCATCACCAGAGCCACCTGTCAGGCTGTCATCACCCGTACCCCCAACCAGAGTATCATTTCCCGATCCACCATCCAGAATATCCGGACCACCAGAAGTTCCTGAAGATCCGGACTGGATCAGGTCATCGCCATCACCGGCGTAAATCGTATCACTGCCTTGGCCGGTGGTAATTGTATCGTTGCCACCGCCGGTATCCACGGATATCCCGGCAACATCTCCGGCATAACCAACCGAGTCGTCACCCTCAGTCAGGATGATATGTTCGATTTCAGAGAAGGTTACTGTATCGGTGCCATCGGTGATTGTCCCGCTTTCAGAACCGTCCCAGGACAGGGTCACACCTGTTGAAGCGTCACTAAAGTCGAGTGTATCGCTATCGGCCCCGCCCTCGCCGCCAAACACAGTGTCGTTACCGAAGCCGTCCTCAAAACCTATTGCGTCGCTGCCATCGCCTCCACTGATGAAATCATCACCGCTTCCACCTGTGATCGTGTCGTCGCCATAAGAAGCATAGATAGTGTCATCACCGGCACCACCGTCAATACTGTCATCATCCGATGAGGGTTCCACCTGTTCGAGGCGCAGCGCATCAACTGCAAATGTCAGATTGGGATCGTTTGCCCAGATATAAATACTATTCTCAGTTTCTGTGTGCGTAACAGTCTGCTCAAAATAGCTCCATTCACCAGTGACTGAAACACGATCCGATATAGGATTGCTTCCACCTTGACCTGATTGATAATCGACTGTGATTTCCGCGTCAGGTCCATCCGTACGAATCCAATAACTGACACGGTAGGTTTCTCCGACTTCCATATCCTCGGTGGGGATAGAGAGCCGAACACCTCCATAATTAAAGTTGTCAAAAGTGTCATCTGAAGTGATGACAAGCGCATCATCACCTGTGATCGAACCTAACGTGCCGTTCACATCAAAGGTGGCCTGACTGTATTGGTTGACACCATTCAAGTTATCGAAATCGTTCGAGTAGATTGTTTGTACGATGTCGCTATCGACCGAACCATCTGAGCCCATGAGGATATCGTCACCCTCGCCACCCTGTATGGTATCATCGCCATAGCCGCCACGTACGAGGTCCGCGCCATCTCCACCCGATAGCTCGTCGTGACCTCCTCCTCCTTCTACCGTATCATCGCCGGAGCCACCCGAAATCGTATCCTCATTTGCCCCCCCTGAAAGAGTGTCTTCTCCGGCCGAGCCAAGTATTTCAGTGAAGAATTCGAACTCGGTTGTTCCGCCCAAAGTGGCGTCATGCGATCCAGTGCTTGTGCTCCCTCCTACACTGAAATCAGTGGTCCCATCGCTGATGACGATCTCGTTTCCATCATCTGCAAACGCAACGGAAAAGTTCGAAGGAAGGTTTGAGAAGTCGAGTGTATGGCCTTCCGCAGCTTCGCTGATTGATGCCCAGAAAGCGGGATCGTTCCAGTTAAACTGTGTAACGGTGTATGTAGTCATCAGTTATGCTCCACGAATGCGAAAAGCCTCGCTAGCGACCAAGAGTGTCATTAAAATTATGGTCACGCTCGCCTTCATGCTTGTGCCTTTTCAGTTCCAACTCGCAATACGATCAGCGCGCACAAGCGTAAAAGACCTGCCGACGCACATCGTAGTACTTGACTGATTTATCTTTGGAACCAGCTAAAAATTCGTATATTTTGTGTTCAAAGATAGGCATTTTTCGGGGTCTGTGAGGAAGCTGGTCTTATCTTGACGCCTGCAAAAACAGTTGCGGATTGAAGACTACTTCACAATCAGTTCATAGGATTGGTTCATATCGAAAACCGCAGGTGCCAGAATGTAATCATTGCCCTGGCCTCCCTGAGTTGAAACATATGAACACTTGAGCACAGTTCCGATTTCGGAAATCAAGATGAGTTCGTGACTGCAGGCTTTTCCAACCAGAGCTTCGACCACACCCATCCCAGTTGAAAACAACCAGTGATCTCCAAGAATTATGTCATCGTACGAGGAGAGTGTTTCGCCGAACATAACCCCAAATTTCACGCGAACTGAATTCAGAGAGATCTTCTGAAGCTTGAAGTTGTTGTTTGCCTCTGATCCAGGTCGATCAAAGCCGATTGGACTATGTCGAGAGAACGAAACACTAGCCCGACTTCCAAGAATATTCGCTGCGAAGTTACTGCGACTTATCATGATGTACTGACCGTCATATCTTGAATTTCACCAGAAAAGTGTTGGTTCGAACCAAGAGGTGTTAGGTGTACGATCTCGAAAATCTGTGAGGCCATAGGCGGTCGAACATTCTTTGCGATCCGCTCTGACGAAGGCACAGGTGCCACTGGTATGTCTAACGTCTTCGACATCTTCTACTCTTTTACCCTCAATCAATAGCTTCGTACTCGGCAGCTGGGTTGATAAAGATCAACTATGAAAAAAATGGGGCAAAATCGTTGTGTTTTCTTGCACTTATTCCTGATATACACATTCAGAAGAACAGAGGCGACCCGGAAACTCTGAACGGATGGATTGGGTGGGTTTTCCACTTCTGATACAGCAGCGTGCCGGGACGAAGAAACAGCCATCGTTCCAATGACGATGGCGGTGTTCAGAACCAGCATGTGGACTGAGAGCAGCTTGTGCAAAAATAATCAAGGTAATGCGCAGACGTTTGCTCGGTCTCTTAAGTTAGGCGCTTGTCGTCTGGTACCAGAGAATGACACTTAAGCGCATTCTCACGAATGTTATTCATATCAACATAAATGTCATTAATTTCTGACACTTAGATGTCATACTTTTCGGACATCTCGATCATAGTCCGCTAACATCCTAAACACGAAAGCTTTTTAATGCCTAAATTTTAAGCAGCCTGCTATTATCGCTGTATTTATCTTAAAATCTAAAGGTAGTGAATATTTATCCACAGAGTTACTCACAGAGATTGTAGAGAATTCTATGGCGCTTATTTATGAAGCGAATCCGCACCTGATCGCCTGAGCATTGCAAATAACCCTATACTCCAGCATGCGCCGCTTCCCCGGCGACGAGGCCCGGAACAGCGGCACAAAGGCCTGCCGTTTGTCGGTGATCTCGACCAGCGTACCAAAGGCGTCAAAACACACCGCCTCAATCCCGTCGAAGACGGGTGGCAGGTCAGTGACTGAGGCCACGGTCACGATCCACCTCCCTGTCGATCTCGCGTTCGTTCTCGACCTCTTTCTCGCTATGCACTTCGCGCGCGTCCTTGATCTCCAGCTTTTCGCGGGGCTTGTTCAAGACCTCTTCAAGACGCTCCTTCACGGATGGCTTGCGATCTTCACGCTCGACCTCCCCGTCCTGCTCCAACTCGCTATGCCCATCCAGTTTGTGAACAGCCGCCTGCGGCCCCTGCGTTGCATCGCGGTCCAAAATGCTTTTCAGCCGGTCACGGGCATAGTTGCGGCCTCTGCCCTGTTCTTCGTCACTCTGCCCACCACGATCCTGACCGCGATCCGTGATCCGCGCCAACCGCTCCCGCACGTCATCCGTGACCCTGCCCTTGGATGTAGCGGCTCTGAGCGCCGCCAGACCGGCGGACACACGCCCTTCCCCGGCCTCGCGCTCAATCCCGTAGGTCTCGCGCGCAATATCCAGCCGTTCACGCATTTCGCGGAAGACGGCGCGGGCCTGGCGGGCGGCGTGGACGACCGCCCCGCGCTCCGTGACCGGAACATACTGACGACCCTCACGCTCGGCCATAGCCTTCGCGCGTCGCTCCATGGAATTGGCCGCTGGCCCCAGCTTCAGCTCGGGGTCGCGGTCCAGCTCCTCGGCCTTTAGCTCGTCGCCGCGTTCCTGCGCCGCCTCGCGCTGCTTCTCAAGGGATCGGTGATCGACCCGCTCGGTCTCACCGACACGCTCAAGTGCCCGGTTCTGCAACTCGGCCCAGACGCCGCGCATCTGCTCGATCTCGACGCCGCCGGTCCTGGCAGAATCCAGCACCCGCGTCTTGGCCGTGAACCCCTCCGGTTCAAGCCGCCGGGTGCTGGTCAGAACGTGGGCGTGATGGTTACGCTGATCGCCTTCGCGGTGCGGCGCGTGGATCGCCACATCGACGGCAACGCCGTAGCGACTGACCAGCTCCTCGGCAAACGCGCGGGTGATCTGCGAGCGGTCCTCGGCACTGATCTCGGACGGGAGGGCCAGCTCCCATTCGCGGGCAGTGACGGAGTTGCGACGGGTCTCGCTGGCCTCGGCTTCGTTCCAGAGACGGGACCGGTCCGTAGCCCAGTCAGGCGCATTCTCGGGGGCGACGATGAACGTCTCCTCGATGCCTTGCTTGCGAGTGTAGTCATGAACCCTGCCCTCGCGCTGGCACTCGATGCGCTCACCCGCACGGTAGGCACCTGCCGCCGTTGCGGTGCGTCCGGCAGAGCGTTTGATCGTCTTAACGGAGAGGTGGTAGCTGGCCATCAGCGCGCGCCTCGCCAGAGACGGAAACGCTGCCGACGCGCGCCGCTGCTGCCCCCGGTCAATGACCCAACATTGGCCGTCCGGTCAGCCGTCTTTTCCCCGGAGGCCCGCGCCCCACAACGCTGGGGCCGGATGGGAAAAGACAGCCCCGTTGAAGGGGTGCATTGCACCTCTGAGGCGCGGGCTTGCCTGTCATCTGACCCCAGATCCCCAGCCTTATGATGAGCGGGATATGGGGACAGATGACAGGCGGTTTGCCACCGGCAAACCCGGTAAGGAAAGACAGGCCTACGACTGTTATTCCGCGCAGCCCGCAAGCGCGATACCCCCGGCAATCCAGCCCCGGCCACGGGGCACAGGATGCCGCCAGGGTGTCGCATTGCGGGACGCCATCCAACCGCGCAGGTTGGTTCTGGAGGGTTTGGGAGGGCGAAGGCCGCTCCCATTCCGGCGCGCATCGCGTCGGACGGAGTTCGCCATCGGCTGAGGCCCTGCCTCAAGGAGATCGCACGCAAATCTTGGAACCGCAGGTGAAGAGTTTGCATAAGTGCGCCCTTGTCCTTTACAGGCCTACGGGTAATCTCTACCCTTCGAGGTTGTAAGTCAAACTTTTCCACCCACAAATCCAAAAGTGGAAACCCGCGATATGGCAGAGACAGAACTCGAACGCGCAGAGAAACGATACGCCCAGGCCAAGGCCCGTCTTCAGGCTCTGAAGAACCGGGAGGCCACCCGACAGCGCAAACTGGATACCCGGCGCAAGGTGATCCTGGGCGGTGCGTTGCTCGATCTGGCGGAACGGGATTCCGGTGCTGCCGCTATGCTGGATCGGCTGGTGCGCAACCTCGCCCGTGAACAGGATCGCAAGGCCTTCGCGGACTGGGAGGGAACGTCACCCGACAACACCGGAACCCCTGCGCAGTCCAATGAGGAGGAACAACCCAATGGCTGAGAATGACCTCGAAATTGAGATATCAGACGAGCTGTATGCGGCGATTGCAAAGCGAGCCAAAACGAACAAGCGGACGCCGGAGGAAGAGGCCCGCGCCATCCTAATAGCTGCGCTCCGACCAGACTTGAACATCGTCTCTTGATCCGGTTCATTCGCCTCGCCTTCTGGCGGTTGTTCCGGGTGATCCAGGTCACGGTTGTGACCCCGGTTCTGATCGGGGGAACGCTGGTCTATGCGGCGCTCGGTGCGATGGTCGGGGCACTCGTGGCCTTCCCCTTCGCATATGCCATCCTGCGGACAGAGCCGGGAACGAACCCGTGGGAAAATGCGATCTACATTCCGTTCATGATTGCCGGGGCCATCGTCGGGGCGGCAGGATGGATTGACCGCTCCGGTGCGGCGTCGTTCTTCGGACGCTGGCAGGGGGACAGTCACGGCTCGGCCCGGTTCGCAGGCAAAAAGGAACTGCGCGACCTGGAACGGGCGAACGGGCTTCTGATCGGGCGGAACCCCGACACCGGCAAGCTGCTCTCCTATGACGGTCCTGCCCATCTGCTGACCCTCGCTCCGACACGGGCGGGCAAGGGCGTCGGCACGGTGATCCCGAACCTGCTGATGGCGGAACGCTCGGTGCTGGTCATCGACCCCAAGGGCGAGAATGCGCGGATTGCCGGAGCCGCGCGGGAACGCTTTGGCACAGTCCATGTCCTCGATCCGTTCGGGGTGAGCGGCAGGCCCTCCGCCGCCTACAATCCATTGGATCGGCTTTCGGCGGATAGCCCTGATCTGAGCGAGGATGCCACGTCGCTGGCGGACGCGCTTGTTGTGGACCCGGCCCACCAGACTGGCGATGCCCACTGGAACGAGGAAGCCAAGGCACTGATTGGCGGATTGATCATGTTCTGCGTGGCGCACGAGGAACCGGCGCGGCGCAACCTCGGGGCCGTCCGGGAATATCTTACCCTGCCCCCGGATCGGATGGCAGACCTCGTGAAGCTGATGCAGGACAGCGATGCAGCAGACGGGCTGGTGGCCCGCGCCGCCAACCGCTTCGCAGGAAAGGCGGACCGGGAAGCCGCCTCTGTCCTGTCGAATGCACAGCGCCACACTCATTTCCTGGACAGCCCCCGGATCGCAAAGGCAATGGCGGGGTCGGATTTTCAATTTGCGGACCTGCGCCACCGGATCACGTCTGTGTTTCTCGTCCTGCCACCCAACAGGCTGGACGCCTACAGCCGCTGGCTGCGTCTTCTGGTCTCCCAGGCCCTCCAGGACATCGCACGTGACGCAGAGGGGTCAGCGACACCGGCAAGCCCTCTGATGCCTCAGATCGCCGCTCAGAGGCCCGTAGAGCGCTTAAAACGCCCTGCCCTGTTCCTGCTGGATGAATTTGCGGCTCTGGGCCGTCTGGAGGCTGTAGAGCGCGCCATGGGGCTGATGGCGGGGTATGGCCTCCAGCTCTGGCCGATTTTGCAGGACATGAGCCAGCTCCGTGATCTGTACGGCGCGCGGGCCTCGACTTTCGTAGCCAACGCGGGCGTTCAACAGGTCTTTGGCGTAAATGACTATGAGACGGCCAAGTGGCTGAGCCAGACGATGGGTCAGGGCACCATTGGCTATCAGACGGAAAGTCACAAACCCGGCGACATGCCCACGACCGGCACGTCCATCACGGGCCGCGATCTTCTGACCCCCGATGAAATCATGCAGCTCCCGCCGGAACTCCAGCTGCTGCGCGCCCAGGGCAAGCCCACGGCGATAGCGGGCAAGCTGCGCTATTACGCCGACCGTGAATTTACCGGGCTGTTCGTCCCGGAAAACCATTGATCCAGAGGATAACTCGCCATGACAGATGAAACACCGACCGACCGCCC
Organism: Gymnodinialimonas sp. 202GB13-11; assembly: GCF_040932485.1. Lineage (NCBI taxonomy): Bacteria > Pseudomonadati > Pseudomonadota > Alphaproteobacteria > Rhodobacterales > Paracoccaceae > Gymnodinialimonas > Gymnodinialimonas hymeniacidonis. Next base: position 12,738 of record NZ_JBFRBH010000002.1, read on the forward strand.
TGCCCTTTCTGATGCGCAGCTTCGCGAACAGTTGGATCGCATGGGTGATCTGACAATTGATATGTCGGAACAGGTTCATGAACAGACCAAGGCGATCAATCATATCTCCACGGTCGCGTCTGAAGCGCGCCGCGCTGCAAAGGCGGCAGAAAAACAGACTGACCCGGAACATTACGGCGAATTGGTAGGCCAAACGGTTGAGGGACGCCTTGATGAAACGATCAAGAAGATGGATCGCGCCTCCGTCGAAGTCTTGAACGGCATCCAGAGGTGCAATGCATCGTTTCAGGAAACGACGACCATGCATTCCAAGACTTTGAGTTTGATGGGTGAGCTTCGTGAACAGCACCAAAAGGACAGGCAACTGTCCCGTTGGGTCGGTCTTGGTGGTGTCGTTCTGGCTGTAGTGGTGACCATCGTTCTTCCTCGTTTCATAGCATCTTTTGAAGAGGGATGCGTGGTTCTGGGTGGAACATGGACACAAAGCTCTACAGGCGTTGATGTCTGCGTTTTCCCTCAACCTTGACGATGTAATGGGCTGTTTGAGGCAGCGCCGAGTCGTAAACTGGGTGTTATATATGTGTTAGAGTCTGTGTTACGCGAATCATCGCTACCTCTATTACCTTGAAATAATTGACTGAATCAGCCTATTTTTAGCGCACTGGTGGGTGATATTACGATAAGGGGTGTGTGATCTTACGAAAGATGGTGTGTGATCTTACGAAAGCCTGTCGGTGTGTGAAGTTACGAAGTGCCTTGCGTCGGTGTGTGAAATTACGAATAGTGTGAGCATGGTGGGTGATATTCCGAAACAAGACCGAACGCCTCTCCTCCCCTTGCGACATGCCCAAGGGGATTTCTTTGTGTGCGATATTTTCGACGCCGCACCCAAGGGCGACATGGCCTCGATGGCGCACCCTATTTTCACCCTTTCGACCAAGCCTGACACCAAAAAGCGCCGCTATGTGGCCGCTGATCGAAAAAGCTACGTTGAGATCAGGCCCAACATGATTGGTCTTGCAACCGTCCATGACCGTGACGTGCTGATCTACTGCATTTCTCAAGTGATGGCCGCTTTGAATGACGGGCAGCAGGTTCACAGAACCCTCCGATTCAAGGCGTATGATCTTCTTGTAGCGACTAACCGCCCTACCGCCGGGACCGGCTACACGGGATTGAAAGCAGCCTTAGAGCGCCTTCAAGGCACCCAGATCGAAACCAACATCACAACGGGCGGTGTGGAGCAGATCGACGGCTTTAGCCTGATTGATCGTTATCGGATCGTCCGAGAAACCCGTGATGGTCGAATGCTCGATCTTGAAGTCACCCTTTCCGATTGGGTGTTCAATGCCATTGCTGGTGATGATGTGCTGACACTTAACCGGCGCTATTTTCAGCTCCGAAAGCCTCTGGAGCGCCGTTTGTATGAGCTGGCGCGCAAGCAATGCGGGACGCAGCCGGAGTGGAAATGCGGCCTGGACAAGCTGAAGGCTCGAACCGGCTCGACGTCCTCGGATAAGGAATTTCGCAGGCTTGTTCGGGCGATCTGCAAGGCAGACGAAGAACACAACCACATGCCGGATTATGCTTTCCGACTGGATGCGGACATTCTCATGGTGACACCCAAACCGGAGTTTCTGGAAAACTACATAGCAAAGCCAGAACAGGACGGCCTGACAGGCGGCTATGTCCTGCCCCTGTCGCCAGACACGCTGGAACGCGCAAGGGAGTTGGCCCCGACGTGGGATATAAGGGTTCTGGCTGGAGAATGGCGGACCTACGCAGCTAAACAGAAGGAACCACCGAAGAACCCGGACGCCGCGTTTCTCGGATTTTGTAAAAGCTGGTTCAAGAAACGCGGGCGCAACGGTTGGTAGAGTGCTTACTCAAACACTCACTCACTCAAATACTCAGACCATAAATCACGGGTGATATCGGAGATTGAACGGCCTTCCTCGACCGCCCGCATCTTGATTTTTCGATAAAGCGTTTCTTCGATCTCGGCGTTCAGGCGTTTCTTCTTCTCGGTCGTTTCTGTGATTTCGTGCAGGATGCGTTTGCGGGCATCGTCGCCTCGGCTCGGACGTTTTGCAGATAAGGCCATTATGCGACCTCCCTTTTCGCAGGTGCCAGCATCGCCAGTATCTCGTCGTTCAACGCCGTAGTCTCCGCCCTTGCTTTGGCGTTGTCCGCGTCGAACACGGTCAGCCCCTCAGATGCGGTCTGAGGATATACCTGCCGTTGTGTGATCGTCGTTTCGCAGACTGGCAAAGCGTAGTCATCTAAGGCTGTCCGCACATCGCTGCCAAGCCGGGTTCCCTCCACGACACGGGAAACCACAAACGCGGCACGCGGCGAACCGTCTGTCACTTCCTGGCGGGCCTTGATGAAATCCACCAAGTCCGACGCGGCCCAAATGTCATATGGCGATGGTTGAACGGGGATCAGAACGAAGTCGCTGACTTTGATGCAGGCCGCGATCATGTCTTCAAGCTTTGCTGCGCCGTCGATCACCACGTAGTCGTAGTTTGCGGCCATGCTGGTCAGCGTCTTGACGTTGTTGGGACGGTCTAACGCGACCAGTTCAATGGGATTGTCCTCACTGGCTGCGTGCCAGTCACGGGCGCTGCCTTGCGGATCGCTGTCCACCATTAGGACCGAGTGTCCCAGCTCGTGCAGCGATCTGGCGAGGTTAGTGCTGATGGTAGTCTTCCCACTACCACCTTTCGGATTCAGGACGGAAATAATGCTCATACTCTACCTCATTTGTGTTTTTACTCAAAAGAGTAACTGAGTGTTTGAGTTGAGGCAAGCTTGATTAAAGGTGCTGCCCCACATCCATGCTTTGGTGCAGGATGCGAATGACCTCGATCCCAGCCTTGGTCATCCGAAAGAACACAAAGTGCTTTCCAACAGCATGTTTCAGGTAGCCTGAACGAACGTCCACGTCGCGCCCGCGTTTCTCGCCGCGCGCAAGGCTGCTACAGGTGTTCTGAATATCATCTGTATAGCGGTCAGCTTGGTCGGCCCCCCATTCTTCGACGGTGTAATCCCAAATGTTATCGAGGTCCGCCGCTGCGGCAGGCGAGAAGGTGACAAGGCTCATCCGTTGGCCTGGTTAAGTTCTGCCCGTTTGCGAGCCTTGAACTCATCAAAGTCAAAGGGCTGAGGTTTCCCAGACTGCTCGCCCTCAATCAGAGCGTCTTGGAGCGCCTTTACCTTGCCTTCATGCTCTTCGAGCAAGCGCAGGCCGGCTCGCACAACATCGCTGGCCGAACCATAACGACCTGCCTGAACCTGGGTGTTAATAAAGCTGGCGAAGTGATCGCCGAGCGACATAGATGTATTCTTGGGCATGATGCACCTCCTAAGAAGATCATATACCAATTATTGGTATTCATCAAGGATACACATTTACTCAAATGAGTATTTCAGTGCCAAAGGAGCCATTCAAATTAGTGGGGCAGGGGGCGGCTGTGCGGACAAACCTGCCGTTCAAGGTTCGTTCTCAAAGGTCCGGTTTTCGATTACTAGCAATAAACTCAAATCATCAACCAAAGCATCACGACTGCCATTCCTACCATCATCAGGTTTTCAGTGAGACTTACAAAGCCAAGGGGGACGTTTGAATTTCCTCCGACGCAGGCGCATTTGAGCTCACGTTTGTCGATATAGACGGCCTTGAAGACACTCGCGGCTCCAATGCTAGCAACGAAAAGTGCCGCGGGAGCTGATATCCAGGTCAGGATCATGCCGATCATGAGGATGCCCGCGCCTGTTTCCACGAATGGATAGATATATGCGTAGGGCACCCACCTCCGCGCAAGCAGGTCGTAGTTGAGAAACATCGTGGAGAAGCCCTCAATATCGCGGAGCTTCTGCATCCCCAGCAGGATCATCGAGACCGAGATGAACCAACCGAGTGTTTGCCAAGTGATTGCGCCGAGGAACCCAATGGAGAGCGCGATGGCGGTCAGAGCTGCGACAGCAAAGAGATAAAGCACTGGCCGGTAAGTGGTTGCCTTCGGGTCCCAACCGGTCAGCTTCTCGCGCAGGTCCGTGTAGCCGCCAACGCGTTCGCCTTCGATCCATGCTTGGGGCGTTGTTTTGACGTCATGCTCGGCTTTGAAAGCGTCAACTTCGGCGCGAGTTCGGAAAAGCCTATCATCGACATCATACCCCTGACGTTCCAGAAGCCAGCGCGCCTTTTGACCGGATGGGCACAGATGATCTGTTAGAGCCATCCGGTAAAGCACAGCTGTCTTCCCCACCGCCACGTCGGCCGGGTTCGTATCAATGTCTGCAACGTCGCGCGTGTCTTTGGGCATTGGCTTCTCCGTCAATGTACTTGCGTGAGCATGTCTCGTTTCTATATACCCCCCTAGGGTATATAATCAAGAGTGCGAGCTTTGGTTCCGTACTCGCTCGACTTTTTGTCGGCCACCATGCGAAAAGAGACTATGCACGAAAACCGCGAAGCCACTTTGAAACGTCTCAAACGCCTTGAGGGTCAGGTCCGAGGGATCGCCCGGATGGTGGAAGAAGACCGCTATTGCGTTGATGTCCTGACACAGATCGCGGCTGTACGCGCAGCATTAAAAGGTGTCGAAAAGCTCGTGATTGATGATCACGCGTCGCATTGTATCGAGGATGCACTTGCTTCGGGTGACCGGGAGGATCAGCGGGCGAAGTTCACCGAACTTCTTGAATTGCTCGATAAGGCACGCGGCTAAGCCTTCACAGATTGATGGGTGGCGTCGTTACACTGGTGATGGTTGCAGTTGCCAGCAGGATTAGAACAACGGCCAGCATTTCCATTGAAATAGAACGCCGCAGGGCATGGGTTGCACCGGGTTTCTCAGCACGCAAGGCAGGGACCAGCCTCACCTTATTCCAAGCTGCAAAGCCCAGAAGGACAGCAACAATGGCGACTTTGACCAGAAGTGCTAAGCCGTAGGCCGTTCCAAATAATGCAATGGTAGAGCCTGAAAGCAGCCAAGCGAGCGATGTGCCTGCGAGAACTAGAGCAGCCACGCCGCCAGCGGCGAGCTTGCCAAAGTGGTGCAACAGTTCAGCACCATCAGAGATGAGTGCCGCCCGCCGCAAAGGTATGAGAGCGCCAACCCAGAAAGCAGCGGCTAGAAGATGCAGCACCAGCAGGACTGCCAGGGCTGCTCTGGGCTCCCCAAGAGCGTGGCCAACTTGAGCAAAGGAAATAGCTATAGCGACGCTGCCTGCCAGAGCGATCCATTGTCCAATACGTGGCACCAGAATTGCAACTATCGCAAGTTCGCCTATCCCGCGCCAAATCGCGGCGGTACCAAGTGGACTGTCCCAAACGAAGCCGAGCATCATTGGGTCGGTCGCGCCCTCGATGCCCATCCCGGATATCCGTGCAGCACGAATGCCGAACCGGATAGCCAGCACAGCGAGACCGACTAGCGCCGCACCGACAGCGAGCTTCCGTGCCAGTCGGATGACAGATGCTTCTGCATGCTGAGAAAAGACGACCGAAAACAGCACGCCCCCCATCGCGAGCAAAGCCGCGCCATAGCCAATCGCCTTGGCCAAGATGGCCAAAACGACAAGACCGTCGATCGGTGCGAGTCCGGTCACTCAGTGACCGTGAAGGAGAAGCTGCCCTGCATCGGGTGCCCGTCTGAGGCCATACCGCGCCAGTCGAAGCGATAGCTTCCAGGCGTAAGCTCTTCCAATGGCAAGGCGCGAAACTCCGTAGCGGGGTCCATACCTGTCTCGCGTTCGATTTCGACATCGCGATCCGAAGAGGTGAGCGTGACTGAAATGATGCGCATCGGATCATCGAAGCGCATTGAAAGCTCGGGCACTTCCGTAACAGTCGCACCGTTGGCGGGTGTTGTTGCCTCAGATTTCGAATGCGCGAAGGCAAGAACAGGAGCAATTATAACGGCCAAGCCGAGAAGAGTTTGTTTGATCATCTGTAACTTCCTCTATTCGGACTGGGCATTAAGCTCGTCGTGATACTGGCGAAGGTCATCGGGCCACGTTGACTTGATGAAGGAGAGCACCGCAATGATCTCTTCATCGGTGAGCACACCCTCATAGACAGGCATGCCAGATGGTGGCGCGTTTTCCATCAGACCGGCAAGCCCATATTTGGTCAGGGTAAAAAGCGTTTCATCGTCATGGTGCCACGTATGGCCTGTGGCGTCATGCGGCGGTGCTGGAAGCAAACCATCCTCGCCACGAATGCGCCAGTTTGGCTGCCCCTCTAGGCGCGCACCATGGCAAGCGGCACATTGGTCTGCGTAGATGCTTTGGCCCACTGCGATCACTTCGGCGTCGTCAGGCGTCAAAATACCAATCGTCTGGGAAGGTTGCGCCAGAACAAATGCGGCTGCGAAACCGGCGAGCGTGAGCCCACCGGTTAGCAAAACGGCTTTCCGACCTACCATCAGGTGTCGAACGGTTGCGCCGTACCAGCGCGGTAGTATACCGTGCCGGTTCCAGCCTCTCCACCAAATGCAATGACATCGTAGCGGGCGGAGGGGTCGTCGCCCATGCCAGGAGAGCCCATCGGCATGCCCGGAACAGCAAGCCCAGTGATGTCTGTGCGATCCTGCAAGACTGCTTCCAATGCTTCGAACGGCACATGCCCTTCGAAGACATAACCATCCGCTTCAATGGTGTGGCAGGAGGCGAGCTCAAGCGGAATGCCGCGCTCTGACTTTTGCGCCTCCGGATCGGTTAGTTCCTCGACGGTGACGGCGTAGCCGCGTGCGCGAGCTAGGTCAGCCCAGGCGTGACAGCACGCGCAGCCGGGAGAAGCGAGAACGCGCATAGGTGTGCCAGCGCGAGCAGGCAGAGCGGCTATGACAAGAGTAGTTGCGGATAGGGTAGTGAAGTGACGACGTGTGATCATGTCTGTCGGTCCTTTGATTTGAAAGTTGAATGGACTGCGGGCTAGCGCCCGTTGCCGCTCAGACTTTCGGAGGACCGGTTGGGACAGCTAGCGTCAGGTTTGCAAAGTCGAAATCGGCGTGCAGAACACCAACAACCGATCTGTTTGCGGGATTGTCCGGCGAAATCTCCGACGTGGCCGCAAGATCGCCAAAACAGGGGGTTGATCCCATTCCGCTGGTGGCATCGCAGCAGTCCGCGAGTGCCGTCTCAGCATCAGCCAATGGATCGCTTTTTGACATTTCTGCGTGGTGGTCTGCGTGGCCCGATCCATGGTTTAAGCCATGCATAACAGACGCGGTGGATGCACCGGCGAATGCAACAACAAGAATGATCGACAGCACTAAGCGAAACATCCCCAATACCTACTGGGGGTATATTGCTTTGGCAAGTGTCGCCGCAATCGAGCCTAGTTGCACCCGTTATGGCTGCGCCACATCTCCGGATCATGCCCGTCAGGAATAGAGCCGCAAGGATCATCTGAATAACCGCGTAGCACCGAATACTGGTTGATTTGGGCATCGGTCAGAAATGGCAAAGTCAACAGATGGGCATTCAGATGGACGAGGCGGAGGGCCGCCCGCGCTTGACCTGCTTCGGCCACCAGCCGTTCAAGCGCCTCGGCATCAGGCGCACCGTTTTGAAAGGCTGCGTCCAGCGCTTGTTCAGCTGCGACGAACCGCTCCCCGGCAGTTATGGCGTCTGCTTGCATCTGCGCTCGGATCGCCTCGATGTCGTCGCGCTTCCGCTCGCTCAGCCCGATTTGATCCGCTAGTTCGAGGAGGTGCATTGGCCCTGGAACACCATTGAGTTCGGCTGCTCGCGCAAGTCCCCATCCGCCGCCGCGCGCGATTTCTTCCAAGTCTTGTTCCGAAAGAGACTTAATCAGGCGCGTTTCTTCGCCTGCGTAAACCGAAGGCGTCGATCCATGACTTCCATCATGGGTCTGAGACAACAAGACGGCGGGCAAGGCCATCATAAGAAGTGCGACGTTTGCGATACGCATTGTTGAAGTCCTTGTTCGATCCAGCGTTGGGACCAAGGTATTGCATGACGCGGGTGAAACTGAACATGATAGAAATCATGTCGGATCATTGGCTTCATTGTTTTGAAGGCGCACCCCAGCGAACTTTGGAAGAAGGCGAAACGCTGTTTCGTCGAGATGATAGCGTCGATTGGGCGTTTCTCGTCAGAGAAGGACGAATTTCTCTTCGGCGGGCGCTGCGAGACGGTGCGCTTTTGACACTGCACACGACCAATGCAGGTGATTTGGTCGCCGAAGCGTCCCTTTTTGCGGAACGATATCACTGCGATGCTGTTACGGAGATAGCGACAACGGTCTCCATGATCCCCAAAGCCAAGTTGGTCGCGCATTTGGAAAATGTCGCCTCGTCAGACCGTCTTTCGATCAAAGCGTTCGAGCGCACAGCGCGAGAGGTCCAAAGCTTGCGGACCCGCATTGAGATTATGCGCAGGCGAAAAGTGGCAGATCGTCTGGATGCCTATCTCGAACTCTTCGGCTATCCGCAAGAGGGTGAGTGGGTGCGCGTCGCTGATTGGATTGGGGTTAGCCCACCGGCTCTTTACCGTGAACTTGCAAGGCGTCGACTGCATGGCGCGAATAAAACATGAGCGCAGCTATCTGTCGTGAAGTAGGACTCTCATCCCAGCACGGAACAGCTGTCGAAAGCACTGTTTGCAAATCAGTGTTCGTTCCCGCAAAGCTCATGGTCGGCCAAAGACGCGAGCACGTAGCAGTCTTCCGAAACGCCTTCACCGTCGCAGCCCTTGGATATTCGACTGAGCTCTTTCTCAAGCGTTCGTAGACGTTTGATCTTTGCCCGAACGTCCGAAAGCTGCGACGCTGCAATATCCGTCGCAGCCTCGCACGACCGGTCTGGATGATCCTGAAGGTCGATCAAAGATGAGATTGCCTCGATGGAGAAACCCAGATCACGGGCGTGTCGGATAAAACTCAGTCGCTCCAACCCAGCTTTGTCGTAACGCCTTTGATTGCCTGCCGTGCGCTCAGCTTCGGGCAAAAGCCCCATTTCTTCATAGTAGCGTATGGTCGGAACTTTGACCTTTGTGCGCTTTGAAAGCTCGCCGATAGAAAACATAAAGAAACCTCTTGAACCTCTAGTTACTAGAGATTGTATATGAGTTGGGACAACAAGAGAAGAGTTCCAAATGTCCCACGATTATCTATCTGAAACGCCGCTCCTCGACTATGAGAACCCGGCAATACAAAAGCTCATCGCGCAACGCGGGTGGGCAGCGCTGTCAGACGGCGAGCGTATCGGCGCAGCTTATGACTTTGTCCGCAACGAGATCTTGTTCGGCTACAATTCTGACGATGCCCTACCAGCATCTCAGGTGTTGGCGGATGGATACGGCCAATGCAACACCAAGGGCACGCTGTTGATGGCGTTGCTGCGCGGCTTGGGCATCCCTTGCCGCTTTCACGGCTTTACCATCGACAAAGGATTGCAACGAGGTGTCGTGCCAGAACTGGTCTATCCGCTTGCCCCGCGCAACATCATCCACTCGTGGGTTGAGGTGCAATATCGCGGAGAGTGGCTAGAGCTTGAGGGCTTCATTCTGGATCAAGACGTTTTGTCGGCGCTTCAAGCCGCGTTTCCAGAGCGCTCTTCGCTTTGCGCATACGGTGCTGGAACCGATTGCCTGCAAGCGCCAAACGTTGCTTGGACTGGTCAAAGTACCTACATCCAAAAGACAGGGATCAATCGGGATTTTGGGGTCTTTGATAGCCCAGATGCGTTCTACGCAGGCCATCGGCAACTTACAGGATTTCGTGGGCTAATCTATCGACTGGTCATTCGACATTGGATGAACAGGCGGGTTGCGCAGATGCGTGCGGGACGTGTCCCGACGATACCTGGTGGGGACAACAATCTTGTACCTGCTAGGTCCATTTCGATAGAAAAGGATGCCGTGTGATGGCTGGTTGTTGCGGACATGACACCAAGTTTGACGGCGTTTCAGATGATTACAAAAGGCGGCTGTGGATCGTCATTGCGCTCAATGCGACGATGTTCTTTGTCGAGATGACAGCGGGTCATCTGGCTAAATCGCAAGCGTTGCAAGCTGACGCCCTCGACTTTGCGGGCGATGCACTGACCTATGGCATTTCGCTGGCGGTCATCGGGGCCTCGCTACGTGTGCGAACGAATGCGGCACTGTTTAAAGGCGTCAGCCTTCTGTTGATGGGCCTTTGGGTGTTCGGATCGACGGTTTATCGCGTCTTCTATGTTGGCGTGCCGACGGCTGAGATCATGGGTATCGTCGGCTTTCTTGCGCTGCTCACAAATCTGGCAAGTGTCATGCTGCTGGTCCGCTACAAGGACGGCGATGCCAATGTCCGGTCGGTCTGGCTGTGTTCACGCAATGACGCCATTGGGAACGTGGCCGTGATGTTTGCCGCCCTTGGTGTGTGGGGCACGGCAACAGGTTGGCCTGACCTAATCGTGGCAACCATCATGGCCGGTTTGTTCCTATCATCTGCATTCCAAATCCTACGCCAAGCCTTGGAGGAACGACGCGAAATGACCCAGCATGAACATGAGGCCGCATGATGCCAACTTTCTTAGTCTTCACCGGCCTTATGATCGCAGCGGCTACGTTCGCCGCGATGCTTTGGTCCATCGCATTTCCTGCCCGCCGCCTTTGGCCGCCAAAGCGTTATACTATGGCCACTCCTATCCTGGTTTGGGTTCCGACATTCACTCTCTTTGGAATCCTGATCGTCCTCGGCGTCATTGAATGGGGAAGCCTGCCAATCCCGTCTTGGCTGCGGTTCGGAGTTGGCATTCCGCTGATTGTTGCTGGCAACGTCATCGTGTGGTCAGAGGTCGCGCAGTTCGGAATAGCCCAAACTGGCGGTGCAAAAGGAACGCTTCGAACAAGCGGCATGTATCGCTATTCCCGCAATCCACAGTACGCCGCAGATATAGCAATGATTATCGGCTGGATCGTGCTTTGCGCGTCGTCTGGAGCGGCGCTAGTCGGCTTTGCAGGAATAGCAGTTCTAATTACCGCGCCTTTCGCCGAGGAACCATGGCTCGAGGAGCAATACGGTTCCCCGTTCGAGAACTACAGGGCAAAGGTCCGGCGGTTCTTGTAGGCAAATGACCAAATGCAAAAGCAGACCTTCGCCATGGTGCGGCATCTTGGTAGGTCTGGGCTCTTCGGGAGCCTTCGCCGCGCTTTGTTTAAACGGCTGCACTCAGAAAGTCGCTATTGATGGGGCAGGGGAGTGGCCTTCGATTCAAGGCTTGCTTGGAGAATGGCGGTCAGGAGCAGGAATTTACGCAACCGTTACTTACACGTAAGTTGACATTTCACGTAAAATATATTATCACGTGTTCATATTTTCTACGTGAGGAGTGATTTTGTGGAATTTCGAGCGCCTTCTGTGGCTACAGAACTTAATGCAAAAGCCGTCAAGTACCTTACCGAAAGCCTGGCTGACCCCAAAGCTAGTCAGCAGGTGCTTGAAGGTGTGATGCAAGAACTCGGCAATGCTGTTGATGGGTATCCTGATTGGCATCCTATCCTGACGAAGCCTGAAAATGGCTCTAACCAGCACGTCGCATATCTATCGCAAGTCGAAGCCTATGAGGGCATCGACCACACAATAGAGTTTGTTCGTGGCTTTATCACATGTCCGTATTCTGACGGTGTCGCTGACAAGCTCGTGGAGACGGTGAACGAGGTGTATGGCCTTTACGCCTATCGA